>NZ_CDWWXB010000065.1:12726-17130 GCF_977971855.1 Frankia sp. CoWAU3
GGTCCCGATGCCGCGCCGCCCCACCCCGGCCGTGTTCAAGCTGCCCGCCCGGTTCTTCGACGCGATCTGTCAGGCGGGGGAGACCCTCGACCTGGTTCGGGCGGACGTGGTCGTGGGGTTCGGTGGATACGTGTCCGCGCCCGCGTACCTCGCCGCCCGGCGCCGCGGCATCCCGATCGTGGTGCACGAGGCGAACCCGCTGCCGGGACTGGCCAACCGGCTCGGCGCCAGGCTCACCCCGTTCGTCGCCACGTCCTACCCGAGCACGCCCCTGCGCGGCGCGACGCTCACCGGGATCCCGCTGCGGGGAGAGATCCTCACCCTCGACCGTTCCCCGGCCGCGATGCGGGCCGCCCGGGCGCGCTACGGGCTCGACCCGCACCGGCCGACCCTGCTCGTCTTCGGCGGTTCGCAGGGCGCCCGCTCGCTCAACCAGGTGATGGCGGCGGCGGCGCATCCCCTTGCCGCCGCCGGGATCCAGGTGCTGCACGCGACCGGACCGAAGAACTTCGACGAGGTCGCCGCGGCGCTGCCCCTCGACCTGCCCACGCCATACGAGCTGCGGCCGTACCTCGATCACATCCCCTCGGCCTATGCCGCGGCCGACATGACCCTGTGCCGGTCGGGCGCGATGACGTGCGCGGAACTCGCCGCGGTGGGGCTCCCGGCGGTGTACGTCCCCCTGCCGCACGGCAACGGTGAGCAGCGCCGCAACGCGCTGCCGACGGTGGAGGCCGGCGGTGGTCTCCTCGTCGACGACGCCGAGCTCAGCGTGTCCTGGCTGCTCGAGAACGCGCTGCCGGTGCTCATCTCCGCCGAACGGCTGGCGAAGATGTCGGCCGCCTGCGCCGGCAGCGGCCATCCCCAGGCCGCCGCCGCGATCGTCGCCATGATCCGGGACGCCGCCGCCACCCGGCGGCGATCCCGCCCGCGGCACGCGGCTCTCTGAGCGCTCCGCCGTCCCCGGTCGTTGGACAGCCAGGGGGGTGTCCAACACTGGCCGGTTATCACAGCGTGACCAGCACGACCACCGGGATCTCCCGTTCCACCTGCTCCTGGTGGCCGCGGATCCCCGGCATCGTCTCGACCAGTGCCTCGTAGAGGCGCTGCCGCTCGTCTCCGGTGGCGGTCGACGCCTCGGCCTCGAACCGGTCGGTGCCGAGCTCCACCACGACCTTCGGCTCGGCCGTCAGGTTCTGGTACCAGTCCGGATGCCGCGGGGCGGCTATGTTGGACGCGAAGACGACGATGCGGCCGGGACCGCCGTCCATGACGTACCCCAGCGGGGTGGTGTGCTCCTTCCCGCTGCGCCGCCCGGTCGTCGTCACGAGCACCAGCCTGGAACCGGGCAGCGTCTTCTCCAACGCGCCGCCAGTCGCCCGGTACTCGGCGATCACGGTCTGATTGACCGCCCTGACGTCGAAGCCAGGTCTGCGCGGGTCCTGCGTGTCGGCCATCGTCTCGATCCTCACCTGATCGCCGCCGGCCATGCCGGCGGGGCGTGTTGCGGCAGTCAACCATCGACGCCGGGCAACAGCCGGCAGGATCATCGCCCGGGACGTCGCGTCGGCGTTACGGGTCCGCGGCGCGGCGCCGCTTTCACGCCGGGGAGGAGACGCCGCCTCACGGGCATCGGATGGCACTTCTTTGTACGAGAGAATTGAAGCCCTTCTTGTTTTCGACGGTACCCCACCGCGGTACCCCACCGCCGTTCGGACGGCCGTGGGGGAGTACCCGTCGCGGCGTTGGCCGGCCAGGCGGGTGGGAATCCCCGCCGGAGGGAGGGGGTCAACCGGCCGCCGCGAAGCCCAGGGCGGCCAGCAGCCGGGGACTGACCGTGGTGATCGTTCCCGCTCCGAGCGTGAGCAGCAGGATCCCCCGCGACGCCTCGTCGCTCAGGGCTGCGCGGACGTCCGTGGCGAGTCGTTCGACGAGCTCGGGCCAGGACACGTAGTACGTCGCCGCCGGCTCGCTCACCCGCTTGACTAGGTCGACGGCATGCAGACCGAGGTCGTCGGTCTCGCGGGCGGCATAGATGTCGGTGACGTACACCCGGTCGGCGTCGCTGAACGCGGCCGCGAAGTCGTCCAGTAGCGCGGCGAACCGACTGAACGTATGTGGCTGGAGTACCGTCCAGATCTGCCGTCCCCGAGCCCGCGAACGGGCTGCGGCGAGCGTCAGACGGACCTCCGTCGGATGATGCGCGTAGTCGTCGATCACCTCCAGGCTGCCCGGACCTCCGGCGGGTCCGACGCCGGTGCTGTCGGCGGGGCCGTTCCAGAAGCCCACGAACTCGAACCGTCGGGCCGCGCCGGTGAAGGTCGTCAGGGTGGTGAGGGTCTGGGTGGGAGCGACTCCCAGCTCGGTGGCGGTGGCGAGGACCGCGAGCGCGTTCAGCACCGAGTGCCGGCCGGGTACCGTCAGGGTCAGCGCACCGATCTCCTGACCGGCCCGCAGGACGGTCGCCCTGGTCATGTCGTCCCCCGCGGTGGTGACGACGTCGACGGCGCGCCAGTGGCGTTCGGCACCGAAGCCGTAGTCGATCACCGCGACATCATTCACCGCGACGTCATTGCCGGGCTGCTGGCGACCCAGCTCGGTGAGGACGGCGACCACCCCGGGATGATCCCCGCAGACGACCAGTCGTCCACCCGGTCGGACCCGTCCGGCGAACGCGGCGAAGGCCGTCCGGACCGATGCCTCGTCAGGGAAGACGTCGGGGTGCTCCCACTCGACGTTGGTGATGACGGCGATGCTCGGGTCGAGGCCCGCGAAGGCGCCGCCGTACTCGTCGGACTCCAGGACGAAGACGTCGCCGGAGCCGGCCAGCGCGTTTCCTCCCAGCTGTGACACCTCCGCGCCGATGACCGCCGTGGGATCCAGCCCGGCGGCACGCAGGACCAGGGTGAGCATAGCCGAGGTGGTCGACTTGCCGTGCGAACCGGCGACGGCGACCAGCCGGTAGCCGGCGGTGAGCTCCGGTAGCCATTCCGAACGGCGGCGCACGGGCAGACCGAGCGCGCGGGCGGCGACGATCTCCGGATGGTCGTCGGGCAGCGCGCTGGACGCGACCACGACATCCGCACCGGCGAGCTCGGCGGCGAAGGCGGCCGGACCGGGCGTGGCCCCGATCCGGATCGGTACCCCCCGTGCGCGTAGGGTCGCCACCCGGGGCGAGTCTTCGGAGTCACTGCCGCTCACCGTCCCGCCGCCCGCGAGATGGATCTGGGCCAGCGGAGACAGGCCGCTGCCTCCGATGCCGAGGAAATGGACGTGCTGGGTGCGCTGACCGGTCACGGGAGGCAGTACACCATCATCGGCCCCGGTGGTGGTGAGGTCTCTTGATCCGTGGCACGGCCAGGCGTCGGGATCCGTACATTGATCGGGGTCCGTACATTGAGACGAAGCCCTCGTCGGCTGCGCCGGGAAGGTCGCCGGAGGCGAGTCACGGTTACCACAGACTCCTTCCGGGGCGGGGGTCCCCGCATGGTGGCGAAGCCACCATGCGGGGAAAGTCGTGACGCGCCGACAGCGTCCTTGACCACCGCCGAAGCCGTGCCTACTGTCCGATCCACAGTCGGAAGTTGACATAACTGTAACCGTCTAGCTGACGGTGAAGGTTGAGGCTTCGACTGCTTTCCTCGCTCGCCGCGCGGCTCCGCCTTCCCGCGGCGGCGCAGGGGCGGGGTAACCCCCGTCCGACCACCGACGCCGCTGGAGGACCGACACCGCATGGCTGCCCCACAGAACTATCTCGCGGTCATCAAGGTCGTCGGGATCGGTGGTGGTGGCGTCAACGCCGTCAACCGGATGATCGAAGTCGGTCTCAAGGGCGTCGAGTTCATCGCCATCAACACCGATGCCCAGGCCCTGCTCATGAGCGACGCCGACGTGAAACTCGATGTCGGCCGTGAGCTCACCCGAGGCCTCGGCGCCGGAGCCGACCCCGAGGTCGGCCGCCAGGCTGCCGAGGATCACCGGGAGGAGATCGAGGAGGTCCTCAAGGGGGCCGACATGGTCTTCGTCACCGCGGGTGAGGGTGGTGGCACGGGTACCGGCGGTGCGCCGGTCGTCGCGAACGTCGCCCGCTCCCTCGGAGCACTCACCATCGGTGTGGTCACCCGGCCGTTCACCTTCGAGGGTCGGCGCCGGGCCACCCAGGCCGACACCGGTATCGACACTTTGCGTAATGAGGTCGACACCCTCATCGTCATCCCGAACGACCGTCTGCTGGCGATGACGGACCGGGACATCAGCGTTCTCGACGCCTTCCGCAGCGCCGACCAGGTGCTGCTCTCCGGTGTCCAGGGCATCACCGACCTGATCACCACGCCCGGCCTGATCAACCTGGACTTCGCCGACGTCAAGACGGTCATGTCCCATGCCGGCAGTGCCCTGATGGGC
>NZ_CDWWXB010000066.1:0-2117 GCF_977971855.1 Frankia sp. CoWAU3
TCTCCGTAGTCGGATCCAGGGCGACCCGGTTTTCCGTCGCGGGGTGCCCCGTCGCGGGGTGCACTGCGGTTCCGCGCGGGTTGGCGACCGAGGGAGTTGGCAACATCGCGGACACTGTTGTGAAATCTCCGTCCTCGAAAGTGAGATCGTAGTCAACGGCTGCGGTACCGGGAAGGAAGCCTCGGGGAATGGATCTCGCCTGACCTCATCGATCGACGGGAGCGCACATGTGCGGGCTGAGTGGCGAGCTGAGATTCGATGGCCGGGGAGCGAACGTCGACGCGGTGGTGCGGATGACCGCGACGATGGTGCCGCGGGGCCCGGACGGCGTGGGAGTATGGTCCGCCGGCCCGGTCGCGTTCGGGCACCGTCGCTTGAAGATCATCGATTTGTCCGAGTGCGGTGCCCAGCCCATGGTGGACAACGAACTCGGCCTGACCACGGTGTTCAACGGGTGCATCTACAACTATCAGGAGCTGCGTGACGAGCTGATCGCGGCAGGCTACCGCTTCTTCTCCACCTCCGACACGGAGGTGATCGGCAAGGCGTACCACCGGTGGGGGAGACGCTGCGTCGACCACTTCGCCGGGATGTTCGCCTTCGCCATCGCCGAGCGGGACAGCGGACGGCTGATCCTCGCCCGGGACCGGCTCGGCATCAAGCCGCTCTACCTCACCGGGAACAGCGAGCGCCTGCGGTTCGCCTCCACCCTGCCGGCCCTGCTCGCTGGCGGCGGCGTCTCCTCCGACATCGACCTGGTCGCCTTTCACCACTACCTGTCGTTCCACTCCGTGGTGCCCGCCCCGCACACGATTCTGGCCGGGGTGCGCAAGCTGCCCGCGGCGACCGTGCGGGTGGTGGAGCCGGACGGCACCTCGACCGAAGACCTGTACTGGCGTCCCAGCTTCACCCGCGATCCCGCGCACGCGGACTGGACCGCCCGTGACTGGCAGGACGCGATCGCCGAGCGGCTGCGCCTCGCGGTGCGCCGCCGGATGGTCGCCGATGTTCCGGTCGGCGTGTTGCTGTCCGGTGGGCTGGACTCCAGTCTGATCGTCGCGCTGCTCGCCGAGGCGGGGCAGAAGGATCTCGCGACCTTCAGCGTCGGGTTCGAGGCCGTCGGCGGCGAGCCCGGCGACGAGTTCGTCTACTCCGACGTCATCGCCCGGTACTTCGACACCGACCACCATCAGATCCGGGTGCCGGGGACGAGGCTGCTGCCCGCCGTCGACGCGGCCGTCGCCGCGATGAGCGAGCCGATGGTCAGCCACGACTGCGTGGCCTTCTACCTGCTCTCCCAGGAGGTCTCCCGGCACGTCAAGGTCGTGCAGTCGGGGCAGGGCGCCGACGAGGTCTTCGCCGGGTATTCCTGGTATCCGCCGCTGGCCGGTGTTGGGCGGACCGACGCCGTCGACGCCTACCTGCGGGTCTTCGCCGACCGACCGCACCGGGACCTGCCCGCGATGGTGGAGCCGCACCATCTCATCGAGGCCGATGCCAGCCGGCACTTCGTCGCCTCCCACTTCGCCCGGCCGGGCGCCGAAACCGCCGTCGACGCCGCGCTGCGCATCGACTCGACAATCATGCTCGTTGACGACCCCGTGAAACGGGTTGACAACATGACGATGGCCGCGGGGCTTGAGGCCCGCACCCCGTTCCTCGACCACGAGTTGGTCGAGCTCGCCGCCGCCTGCCCGCCGGAGCTGAAGCTCGCCTCCGGCGGCAAGGGTGTGCTCAAGAACATCGGCCGCCCGCTGATGCCGGTCGACGTCATCGACCGACCCAAGGGGTACTTCCCGGTGCCGGCGATCCGCCATCTCGACGGGCCGTTCCTGGACCGGGTGCGCGAGGCGCTCACCGATCCGGCGGCGAAGGCGCGGGGCCTGTTCCGGCCGGTGTGGGTCCAGACGATGCTCGCCGCCCCGAACGACAACCGCACGGCGCTCGGCGCGAACGCCCTGTGGCAGGCCGCGCTGCTCGAGATGTGGCTCCAGACCCACACGGCCGCATGATCTACGTACATCGCACGACCCACGTACATCGCACGACCGAGTCGCATGATCCCTTGGAGTGACATGATCCGATCCGCGGTGGTGGCGCAGCCGGTGGTGGGACGG
>NZ_CDWWXB010000066.1:2592-10672 GCF_977971855.1 Frankia sp. CoWAU3
TCCCGGCGATCTGTCCGACGCCTGGGTCGCGGCGGCGAGCTGTCGCGCACCGAGTACCGGCCCGCATGGTCGGCTCGCCTTCGTCGGCGATCGCGGCGGCGCCCCCGCGCTGTGGATCCGGGACCCGGACGGCCGGGAGCGCCCGGTTGACACCGGCCCCGGTCATGTCCGGGCGGTCCTGTGGTCGCCGACCGACGACCGGATCGCCGTCCACGTCGCGCCGGGCGGCGGGGAGCTCACCGAGGTCCGGACCGTCCGGGCGGACGGCGGTGACCTGCGCCACCTGGCCGGCGGCGGGAGGCGGGCCGCCACCCCAGCCCGCTGGACCGACGACGGCCACGGCCTCGTCGTGACCGAGTCAGACCGCTCCGATCCGTCCGGCCGCACCGCCGCGGTGCTGATCGACTCCGACGGGCGACGGACCCGCCTCGCAGCCGGAGTGGCGCTGCAGGTGTGCGACGTCGCCGCTCTCCCCGACTCCGCGCCGGACGGGACGGGGAGCGGCGGTCCGGGGCGGGGCCCGGCCGGTGGCGGGTACCGCCTGCTGCTGCGGGAGGGCCCCCGTGGCGTCCGGCGGGTGCTCGTGGTCGACACCATGATCGCAGCCGGGGAGGGGATCGGCGGGTCATGGCAGGTGCCCGGCGGGACGGCGACCACCGTGACCGGTCGGTTCGTCGCCGACGGCCGTCGCCTGCTGCTGCTGTGCGACATCGGGCGGGACCGGGCCGCGTTGTTCGACGTCCCCGTCGACCCCACGGGCGATCCGGCCGGCGGGCCGCGGGTCCTCGCCGCCCGGGATGACGCCGATCTGGAGCGGTTCGCCCTGCTCGATCCGGATCGGGCGGTCGTCGTCTGGAACGTGGGCGGGCGCAGCGAGCTCGCGCTGGTCGATCTGCCCACCGGACGGTCACTGACGCTGCCGCCGCTTCCCCGCGACGTCGTCACCGGCGTGCTCGTCCGGCCCGGGGGGCGGGAGCTCGTGCTTGCTCTGGATGGTGCCATCAGGCCGGGGGAGATCTGGACCTGGGATCTCACCGCGCCATCCGCCGGCTACCGTCGGCTGATCTCGCACGCTCCCGTCGAGGCAGTGACCATCCCGGGACCGCGGGTCGTCCTGAACATCGACGTTGACGGCCTGGGATCCGACAGCCCGGGGCCATCCGGGCCATCCGGGCTATCCGGGCCGGCGCGTGTACCCGGGATCCCCGGGCCCCGCACCGGTGACCACCCGCGGCTGGTCCGTCCGGTGCCGTGCGCCCTGCCGGCCCACGACGGCCGGGAACTGTCCGGTTGGTGGTACCGCCCGCACGGCCCGCGAGGACCGGTCCCGACCCTGCTCCACCTGCACGGCGGCCCGGAGGCGCAGGAGCGTCCCGTCTACAACCCGCTGTTCCAGGCCGTGCTCGCCCGGGGGATCGCGGTGTTCGCGCCGAACGTGCGCGGCTCCACCGGATTCGGCCGGTCGTTCGAGGAGGCCGATCACACCCATCGTCGGTTCGGCGGCATCGCCGACGTCCGCAGCTGCGTGGCGCATCTGGTCGCGGCGGGCCTGGCCGACCCGGACCGGATCGGCGTCGCCGGCCGCTCCTACGGCGGCTATCTGACGTTGGCGGCGATGGTCCACTTCCCGGAGCTGTTCCGGGTCGGGGTAGACGTCTGCGGGATGGTTGATCTGGAGAGCTTCTATCAGTACACCGAGCCGTGGATCGCCGCGTCCGCGGTCACCAAGTACGGTGATCCACGCACCGAGCCGGCGTTGCTGCGGGCGCTGTCCCCGCTGCACCGGATGAGCGCCCTCGCCGCGCCGTTGCTCGTCGTGCACGGGGAGAACGACACCAACGTCCCGGTGATCGAGGCGGAGCAGACGGTTGCCGCGGCCCTCGCTCGCGGCGTCGACTGCCGTTACCTGCTCTTTCCCGGCGAGGGGCACGAGATCGCGGATCTGCGCCACCGCAGGTCGTTCGTCCGAGCCGTCGTCGCCTGGCTGACCCCCCGGCTGCTGACCCCCTGTCCCCTGTCCCCCGACCGCCGGGCGGCTGACGGCCGGGGGAGGGACTGCGGAGGGACCTCAGAGTCGGCGGGTGAAGTGGAAGGCCGCGATCGTGAAGCCGGTTCGCAGGTAGAGCCGGTGCGCCTTGTAGCGGTGGGTGCCGGCGTCGAGATGGATATGTTCGCAGCCGAGCCGGCGCGCCTCCCGTTCACTCCAGGCGAGCAGCCGGGTGGCGTGCCCCCGCCCCCGCGCAGCCAGGATCGTGGACAGATCGTCGATGACCAGATGCCGCCCGTAGGCAAGCGAGGTCACCTGCCGGAAGCCGACCGCCGCGACCACCCGTCCCAGCTCCCCGTCCCACGACGCGACCAGGCGGTAGCCCTCGGGGCGCTGGACCTCGTTGACGAGCTTGACGAACCCGGTGGAGGTCAGATGCGGCCGAAGCTGCCGCATGGGGTCGAACGCCAGCCAGGTACGATCCGCCTCCAGCTCCTCGATCTTCACATACCGTATTCTTGCAGCTTCACCAGGTGAGCCGACGTCCCCCGGACGGGTAGAGCGCTCAGAACCAGCCGCGGCGGCGGCCCAGGTGCTCCAGCTGCTGGTGGAGCAGCCCGGCGAGCTGGTGCCGGTCGGTGTCGTGGTGGCCAAGCCGGAACCGGCTGAGCTCGTCGCCACCGGAGGACAGCAGCCCACCGCGGCGGTCGGCCTCCAGGACGACGTCCACCCCGGAGCCGTCGACGAGGAAGGTGACCTCCAGTTCGGAGATGCGCCGGGCGTACTCGCCCGACGGCTTCAGCTCGATCTCCTGGTAGAAGGGCAGGTCGGAGCCGTGTAGGCGGCCCTTCTCGACGTCGGCGGACTTGAAGTGGAAGCCGAGGTCACCGAGGGCGGCGAGCACCGCCTCCTGGACGGGCAGCGGGTGCACGTTCACCGCGTCGAGGTCACCCGGGTCCACCGCCCCGGGGATGGCCAGCTTGGTCCGCACCCCGATCTTCATCCCGTGCAGATGCCACCCGCCGATGTCGGTGATCGGGGTCTGCCACGGCACGGGCGGCTCGAAGCGGCCGCTGATCTGCTGCTCCGGGTGGATAGTGAAGCCGCCACCGATCTGCTGGGTACCGAAGGTGACCTGCTCGTGCCAGGTCGAGTCGTCGGTCTCGACCTCGACGGTCGCCTCGAGCGCGACGAGGACCTTCTCGATCTTCTGCTCGACCTTGCCGCCGGTGACGGTGGTCAGACCGGTCACGACCTGGCCCGGCAGGGTTTCCGGACGGTCCAGCACGGTCTCGACCTCGGCCCCGCCCACACCGAGCCGCGACATGAACCGCTTCATCCCCATGGGGTGCCCGTCCTCCGCTTCCGTTCTCGTGTGTGCGCAGGACACGTTCTCACATCCGCCTGACGACCGGACCGCCGGAACGGCTCCCGGGTCGGCAGGGTGACAGCGGGCGGGGCGGGTGACAGCGGGCGGAGCGTGTCAACGGGCTGGTGGCGCGGATGGGGTACGGCGTCCGGCTTCGGGGCGAACCGGTACCATTCCGCTTCGTGACCTGCATCGTCGGGGTACAGCAGGACGGCCGGGTCGTGATCGGTGGGGACAGCGCCGGTGTCGCTGGCTGGTCTATCGCTGTCCGTGCGGATACCAAGGTGTTTCGTAACAGTGAGTTCATTATGGGGTTCACTGATTCGTTCCGGATGGGCCAGCTGCTCCGCTACAGCCTGGTGCCCCCGGTCCCGCAGGACTGGGATCTCGATCGGTTCATGGCGACGGACTTCATCGCGGTGGTCCGGGACTGCCTGCGCGACGGCGGCTTCGCCCGCAACGACTCCGGCAACGAGAGCGGCGGGCTGTTCCTGGTCGGCCTCCGCGGACACCTCTACCGAATCGACTCGGACTACCAGATCGGCCGCAGCGCGGACAACTACTATGCGGTCGGCAGCGGCGACGAGTACGCCTGCGGCTCGCTGCACAGCACCCGGGGCCTCGACCCGAAACAGCGGGTCCGGATGGCGCTGGAGGCCGCGGCCCACCACTCGACCGGGGTGTGCCCGCCGTTCCACATCATCTCCTCCGACGACGTGACCACCTACGACGCCTCGGACTGACCGGACGCCTCGGACCGGCCGGACAGTGGTCAGCGGTGGAGCCGTTCCGTGGCCAGTGCGGCGAAGGCCGACGTGCCGGCGAGCGGTTCGAAGCGTTGCGCGGCGGCGGTCAACGTGCCGTACTCGTCCTCGGTGAGCGTGATGTCGGCCGCGGCGGCGTTGTTCTCCACCTGGGCGACGCTGGACGCCCCCGGGATCGCGACGACCGACGGATGATGGATCGCCCAGGCCAGCGCGATCTGGGCGGGGGTGGCGTCGTGCGTGGCGGCGACCTCGCGTAGGACGTCGAGCAGCGGGGTGGCGCGGGCCAGGTTCTCGGTGAGGAACAGCGGGTTTATCGCGCGGATCCGCCCGGTCGGGCGGTTCGTGACGTCGTAGCGGCCCGAGAGCAGCCCCTGGCTCAGCGGGCTCCAGGCGATCACGATCCGGGACTCCCGGGCTGCGAACGCCAGCAGCTCCTCGCCCCGCCTGCGCCGAACCAGGCTGTACTCGACCTGGTTGGACAGGATGGGCGCGCCGAGCGCCGCCTCGGCGTCCTGCCAGCGGGTCAGCGAGTAGTTGCTGACCCCGACGTCCCCGACGAGGCCGACGGCGCGCAGCGCCGCCATCCCGCGCATCGTCTGGCCGTCCCTGATCACCGGATTGGGCTGGTGGACCTGATACAGGTCGATGCGGTGCACCCCGAGCCGGTTCGCGCTCGCGACCGCCCGCTGCTCGACGATCGGAGCCAGCGGGAGCACGGGGAACACCTTCGTCGCCACGTACGCCCGGTCCAGCGCGTCCGGGATCCCGGCCAGCGCCGAGCCGAGGATGCGTTCGCTGCGTCCCATCCCGTAGATCTCGGCGGAGTCGAACAGCGTCACCCCGAGTTCGAGGGCCCGGCGCACGATGCGCCCGGCCTCGGTGTCGGCGTAGCCCGCCCCGTACCCCCACTCCCTGGACCCGAACTGCCAGGTTCCGAGGCCGATCTTGGATATCTTCCTACCGCTGGCTGTCGTGATGCCATCGACGTAGCGCATCTGTCCAGTGAACGCCCGACCATGTCGGAGCGCGAGAGGAGCCTCACCGGTAGCCGCTCCGATGCCGGTGTCGTCGTCGAATCGTCTTGTCCGCGAATCGTCTTGTCCGGGGATCGACAGCGTTCCCGGCGCCGGCGTGTTCGGCTGTACTCTCCGGCAGCTGCTAGGTTGCCGGCAGTCCGGTTCGTGCGGATGCGGGCGGGTGCCGGCTGGCCGGTTGGGCGCGGTAACGCCGGTAGGTCATGGTTGCGCCGGTCCGGCACGGAATGCCAGGTGGAGGGAGCGTGTTGGTCACCCAGTTCAGTCGAGGGCAGAAGGCGCAGCTGTCGACGATCACCCCGGGCACCGACCTGTACGTCGGGATCCAGATCAATGCGCCGGGGGAGTGGGACATCTCCTGCTTCGGCCTGGACGGCGCCGATCGCCTCACCGACGACCGCTACTTCGTCTTCTTCAACCAGCCGGCGTCGCCGGAGAAGTCCATCCAGCTCCTCGGGCCGCAGGCCGGCGACAGTCAGGCGTTCCGGGTCACCCTCGACCAGGTGCCCGCCTCGATCGGCCGGCTGTCGTTCTGCGCCGCCCTCGACGGTGCCGGTAGCGCCTCGGCGATCTCGTCGGGGTACCTGCGGATCGTCGTCGCGGGAACCGAGGTGCTGCGCTACTCCTTCACCGGCGCCGACTTCACCAGCGAGCGCGCCGTGATGATCGCCGACATCTACCGCAAGGGCGTGTGGCGGATCGCCGCCGTGGGCCAGGGGTTCCAGGGGGGACTGGCCGAGCTCATCCGCTCTTACGGCGGTGAGGTCGCCGACGAGGCGCCGCAGCCGGCCCCCGCCCCCGGGTTCGGCGCTCCGCTCGCCGCACCGCCGCCGCCCATGGGCTTCGCGGGTGGGATGCCCGCCACCGGCATGCCGGGTGGGATGCCGCTGACCGGCGCGTTCGGCGGACCCGAGATCCTGCCGTCGCAGGCGCGACCCACCCTGCCCGGGGCGATGAACAGCCTGGATCCCTACCGTGAGGTGCCGACCGCCGGTCGGTGGACCCAGCAGAACGGCAAGCTGGTCAAGGTCACCCTCGGTCCGGACGCGTTGGCGCTGCGCGGGTCGATGGTCGCCTACCAGGGCAGCGTCGAGTTCGACTACAAGAGCGGCGGGCTGCGCGGTCTCATCGAGGGCAAGCTGACCGGCCAGAGCCTCAAGCTGATGACCTGCAAGGGCTCGGGTGAGGTCTTCCTTGCCCAGGACGCCGCGGACCTGCACATCGTCGAGCTCGGCAGCTCCTCCCTCTGCGTCAACGCGAAGAACCTGCTGGCGATGGACGCCACCGTGCGCACCGAGGTGCGTCGGATCGAGAGCCCCGGCATCCCCGGCGGGGGGTTCTTCCACTTCGAGGTCTCCGGGCCGGGTTCGGTGGTCGTCATGACCAAGGGGTCCCCGATGACCCTCACCGTGCAGGGCCCGACCTTCGCGGACATGAACGCCCTTGTCGCCTGGACCACCGGCATGCGGGTCAGCTTGTCGACTCAGGTCCGGATCTCCCGGCAGATCTATGCCGGCGGTAGCGGCGAGGCACTGGCTCTGCAGTTCATGGGGTTCGCGGGGCACTTCATCGTCGTCCAGCCGTACGAGGTCTGAGGCGTGTCGACCATCCGGGAGGACCGCCGGGGGAGAGGAGCGGGCCGTGCAGGGCAGCCTGATCCAGCACTACGGACCAACTCCGATCATGGAACGGATGAGCAGGCACGGCTCGAAGATCGCCAAGGTGGTCATGAACCCGGGCCAGGATCTCTTCGCCCGGGTCGGGTCAATGATCGCCTACGAGGGGTTGATCGACTTCAATCCGCAGCCGCCACAGCTCGGCCGGATCGCCTCCTCCTGGGCGACGGGTGAGGGCGTTCCGCTCATGACGGCGACCGGCCAGGGGCTGCTGTACCTCGCGGACTACGGCAAGGAGGTCATCGTCGCGCAGCTTGCCGGCGAGGGACTCTCGGTCAACGGCAAGAACATCCTGGCCTTCGACGCCGGGCTGCAGTGGAGCATCGAGCGGGTCCGCGGCATCACCATGCTGTCCGGAATGGGGATGTTCAACGTGGTGGTGCGTGGGCACGGCTGGGTGGCGCTGACCGCCAAGGGCAGTCCGATCGTGCTCGACACCCGGGAGGCGTCGACCTACGTCGACACCGACGCCCTCGTCGCCTACACCGATGGGCTGCGCGTCGAGCCCTGGCGCACCGCCCGGCTCGGCGGGCTCATCGGGCGCGGCTCCGGGGAGGCGTTCCAGCTCGGCTTTTCCGGCCAGGGGTTCGTCGTCGTGCAACCGAGCGAGGACGAGCGGCCGACCTTCTCGGTGCGGGGCTGAGGCCGCGATGGCACGGTGGGGGCGGGCGGCCGGGTACCGGCGCCGGACGGCGGAGCGCACCGCGGAGAGGACGGGGACGGCGACATGACGCAGGGCGGGATGTACGGCGGCCACCCGGGTGGTCCGCAGGGCAACTATCCCGGCGGTGGTCCGGGCTATCCGCCGGGCCAGGGCTATCCGCCGGGCCAGGGGACACCCCCCGGTGGTCCCGGTGGTCCCGGTGGGCCGGCAGGCGGCATCCGCAGCAGTCTCCTGGACAATCCGGAGCGTCCCTCGGACGGGCCGTTCTCCCTGCAGAACGGCAAGATGCTCAAGGCGACGCTTGGCGCCCGCGGGATGCGGGAGTTCTATGCCCGCAAGGGCGCGATGGTCGCCTACCAGGGTGCCGCGAACTTCGACGCGCACTGGGAGGGCTGGGGCTCGCGTTTCCACAGCTTCTTCAGCGGCGGCGAGGGCCTGAACCTCATGCAGGTCTCCGGATCGGGTTCGGTCTTCCTCGCCAACCAGGCGCAGGACATCCACATCCTCGACCTGGTCGGTGACGGGCTCACCGTCGACGGCAAGAACGTGCTCGCCTTCAACGCCGACCTGACCTGGGACCTGG
>NZ_CDWWXB010000066.1:10984-11562 GCF_977971855.1 Frankia sp. CoWAU3
TGCGGGTGGACAGCCAGGTCGGCATCGCCGGTGTCGGGAGCTACCAGGTCGAGCTGCGCGGCAACGGCCGGGTCGCTGTCTGCACGTCCGGGGCGCCGCTGGTCATGCACGTAACGCATCAGAACTACTACTTCGCGGACGCCGACGCGGTCGTCGGCTGGTCATCGAGCCTGCAGGTCTCGATGCAGGCGGCGGTGACGTCCTCGGCCGTGTGGCGACCCCGGGGGAACACCGGGGAGAGCTGGCAGATGCAGTTCACCGGCGAGGGCTTCGTCATCGTGCAGCCCTGCGAGCTACTTCCGCCGTACAACGCGCTCGCGGGTGCCGGTCTCGCCGGACAGTTCGGCCTCGGTCAGGGTGGGTTCCAGGGCAACCAGCACGGCGGTCACGGCGGTCACAGTGGTCACGGCCCAGGCGGCGGTTTCGGCGGTGGCGGCCTAGGCGGTCTGTTCGGTAACCGCTGAGGCGACACCGCCTGCGACGGACGGGCGGCGAGGCGTGGGGGCTCATCTCGCCCGCTCGACGTCCTCGGCGTATCCGGCATTCTTGGTGTATCCGGCATCCTCGGCGAACACGTC
>NZ_CDWWXB010000066.1:11810-13991 GCF_977971855.1 Frankia sp. CoWAU3
GCTGGGGACATCGCGTGGGCGGCGTCGCCGATGCAGAGCAGACCCGGCTGGAACCATCGGCGAAGCCGGTCGACCTGCACCACCAGGGTCTTCACCTGGTCCCAGTCAGTGAGGTCGTCAACGGCACCGGACAGCGCCGGCGCCGCGGTGGTGATCTGCGCACGGAACGCCGCCAGCCCGCCGGCCGTCCTTGGCTGCCGCTGCGCCGACCCCTTCCGGAGCACCATTCCGCACTGCCAGTAGTCGCGTCGATCCAAGGTGATCAGGGCGTGGCCCTTGCGGAGGTGCGCCAGGGTGAATCCGTCCCCGTTCCCCTCCTCCTCACGCCCGTTCCCCTCCTCGTTCCCGTTCCCGTCCCTCGCCGCCCGGCGGCCGCTCGCGGACCTGTCACCCACGTCTTTCGGCAGCCGGAACCAGAGGACGTCGAAGGGAGCGCCGCGCTCCCGCACCGGCAGGCCGGCACGGGACCGCAAGGTCGAGTGCCGGCCGTCGGCGGCCACCGTCAGATCCGCCCGGATCTCGACCTCCCCGAAAGGGCCGGCCGCGCGCACGCCCACGACCCGTCCATTCGCCCGGACCAGGTCGGTCGCCTCGGTGCTCATCGCCAGGCGGAACGTCGGATAGGCACCGGCCCGCTCGGCCAGAAACGTGAGAAAGTCCCATTGGGGCATCAGGGCGATGAACGGGCAGGGCGTCCGCAGGTGCCGGAAGTCCACAACGGTCCGGCGCCGGCCCGCCATATCCAAAGCCAGCGTGGCGGCCCGGGTGTGCGGGATGCGAAGGAAGTCCGTCAGCAGGCCCAGCTCCGCCATTACTGCCATCGTGGACGGGTGAATCGTGTCACCGCGGAAGTCACGGGCGAAATCATCGTGCTTTTCCAGCACGATGACGTCCACCCCTGCGCGGGCCAGCAACAGACCGAGCATCATCCCCGCCGGCCCACCGCCCGCGATGACGCATCGGGTGGTCCAGCGCAACGGTGCGGATGGTGTTCCCATACCAGCTCCCCGGGCCTGCCCCGAGTCGGCCGCCACCAGGCGGAGCGACCGCGGCGGTCCCCGGAGCCCGTCGTCCCCGTCATCCTGCCCGGACGTCCTGCCCGGCCGAGGAGATGATCGAACCTGCCGTCGCCAGGCGCTGAGACTCCCGCTCGTCAGGTGCAGCCCTTCCAGCGCGAACCATTCGATGGCCGGAGGCTGGACTTCCGCGAGTACCGGTAACAGTTCGACCTCGTCGCCCGCCAGGAGGGGGCATCAGGACGGGGGCATCGGGGCGGGGGCGTCGTGGCGAGAGACGTCAGGCAGGCGACGGGTGGGGCGTGGCAGGGCGGGCGAGCGGGCGAGCAGGACGACCCCGCCCACGACCAGCAGGGCCGCCACCGTGACACCTGTGATAACCCCGGGGGTGTCCGGGGCGGGTACCCCGAAGACGAGCACGGCGAGAGTGTAGGAGACCGTCGGATTGGTGATGTTCATGGCAGTGACGGTCGGCGCGAGCGGGCCCACGGCGAACGCCATCTGCCCGAATACGAGGCTGGCCATCGTGACTCCGCACAGGGCGTAGGCGAACCAGTGGGTCGCGGTGGTACCGATCCCCTCGTTCAGGGTCTCGTCGGTGACCTGCTTCATCAGCAGGGCGCTCAGCGCGAAGAACAGCCCGGCGCCGACTCCGAGCATCGCCGCACGCATTGCTGGTCGCCGGCCGCGGGAGAACACCGTCAGTGTCGCCGCGAGGGCAATGATCGCGAGGATGGTCAGCGCCAGCCGGTATTCGTCCAGGGGAGCATGGGCGGGTAGGCGTCCCTGGACCGTGAGGAGCAGCGCGAGGCCTGCGCAGATCGATGCCACCGCCCACCATGCTCCCCGCACCATCCGCAGATGGGTGCGGACCAGGCCCAGCGGAAGCGTGAACAGTAACTGGGTGACCATGAGGGGCTGCACCTCGGCGAGGGAACCAAGGTGTAGGGCGAGCGCCTGGGTGAAGAACCCGGCGACGTTTGTCAGCCAGCCCAGCAGCCACATCGGTTCGCGTGCCAGGTCGACCAGATGCCCTATTCCGGGCAGCGCGTGCGTCCGGTCGTCACGGGCGGCGAACCGGCTGCGTCCGGCGGCGCGTTGTTGCAGAGCCGCGGACGACGCGAGCAGGAACGCGGCGCACAGGGCCAGCGGGATGAAGAGCAAC
>NZ_CDWWXB010000066.1:14470-17332 GCF_977971855.1 Frankia sp. CoWAU3
ACGGATCGTTCGGTCCGTCAGGCGGAGCCGGCCCGCGGGCCGGCTGCCGGCGGGCGGCCGGACGCGCCGGCGGGATGGCGGACGCCCCGCACGGGCGTACTCATCGGGCTGGGTGCCTCATCGGGGAGCGTCGGAGACGGCGGAGACAGCGGGACCGCCGGGACCGGGTGTACGCCGCCGAGCGGCCGGTCGAGCCGCCGCGGCGCATCGCCTGGACCGCGCATGTTGGACACGATGGCCGTAATGTACCGGCCCGGGGAACCGGATGTGATGTATCCCGGCTGGTGGGCGCCGGTATGATCCGAGCGGGAACGTCCTGCTCGCCGGGCCTCGGCGTAGCTGTCTCACACCCCCGGTCCACGGAAGCGGGATCGCTCCAGACCGACGGGAGCGCGGCGCACGGCCGACCGGGCGGGGCCACTGCAGGAGCGGCAGTCTGACAGGGTGGCGTAGCGTCATCGACGTGGATCTGGTGGGCGTGCCCGACGACCCGAACAAACTCGTCACGAAGGGTCGGAACATCAGGTGCCGGCGGTAGTGCACGAGGGCGACGCGGCCGGGCCCGCCGGCACCCTGTTCGCCTCCCTGCACGGCGAGCTGGCGCCGCACCCGTGGCGGGATCCCTTCGTCGCATCCTCCGACGCGTACAGCCTGTTCGTCGCGAGGTCGTCCGCGCTGGGCTGGCTCACCGAGGCCATGCCGGACGCCTCCGGCGGCCTGTGGGGGATGAACGATGCCGGGCAGGACCGGCCTGCCGCCGCCGGGGCGTCGCCGTCCCGCGCCGCCTGGTTCCAGGTGTCGTTGACCGAACCGGTCCCGAACCGCCGCCCCCTGCCGGTGTAGCCGTTCCTGGCCTGCGCGGACGATGCCGTGGCGCGGATCGGCACGCTGCGGCTGACGGCGGTGCAGCTCCTGCTGCCGGTGCAGGTGTCGCCGGTCGAGGGTCTCGGGATCTCGCCACGGACACCCGCCGTGGGAAGTCTGCTGCAGGATGCCGGCTGGTTCGCCGACTGCGCCCCGCGGCACAGAACGCGGGTGCGGGTGACGGTGGACGGCGGGCAGGACCCGGCCATCCGTTCCGCCGCCCCCGCGATGCTCGACTGGCTGCGCAAACTCGACCAGCACGTCTTCTCGGATGACTCGCTCTCTCCGGCGAACGACGACCATCCGGTGCTGGAACCCGCCGTCATCGATGAACTGTGGCAGGGATCTGCTCGGCACCGGGTCACCTTCCAGGGGGCCCTCGCCGAGTGGACGTTGGACGCGCTGGGCTGGCTGGCCGCGTTGCTCGCGGAGGCGAGTGCCCGGCACGGGGTCGGCATCCCGCTACCGGTGACCGCCAGCCGATCGACGAGCCGAACGGGTTGAATTCCCTGGCCGGGGCGACGGCCATCCGGCGCGCCGATATCGTCCGGGTATGGCCGTCATCGTGCAGTTTATCGTCGCTATAGTGCTGGAGATCACTGGAACGCTGGCGCTTCGGGAGACCAGCGGGTTCACTCGGCTCTGGCCGACCCTGATGGTCTGTGTCTGCTATCCGCTGTCATTTTTTTTCGTGTCTCGAGTGTTGCAGCATCTGGAGATCGGCTTCACTTACGCGGTGTGGTCCGCGGCCGGTACCGCGGCCATGGCCGTCATTGGCGCGGCCGTCTTCGGCGAATCGATGAACGCGCTAAAGGTCGCCTCGCTGACCCTCGTCATCGTCGGAGTGGTCGGTCTCCAGCTTGGCGGTGCCCGCCGCTGACCAGCTGGTAGCTGGTAGCGGGTTTTTCGGTCGGTCAAAGCGCGGGTAGTTATATTAAGAGCGTGTCTTGTGTGGCCGCTCCGGGTACATATATGATTATGGATGTGATGGAGAGCGGCCTGGCCGCGAGCAGGTAGGGCAGCGGCAGGAACGCCTTCTGCAACGTGGCGGTCGCCCGCGTCTGGATCGCGACGACCGTGCCGGCCGACAGTCGGATCCCGAACAGCTCGGACATCGCCTGCGCGGTGCGGTCCTTCGAGAGGAACTGACCGCCATACAGATAGAGGACCAGAGCGCGGACCTGCTCACCGTACTGGACCGGCGCGTCCACCCCGCCCGCCGCCGCCCGCGTCCGCGCCCCACACGAGGCGCACTCCCGCATGAGCAGCCGGTGCTCGGTGACCGTCCGGCCCGCCGGACGTTCCACGTCGACGACCTGGCGACGTTCGAAGCCGGTGACCGGCGCGAGCAGCAGCGCGTCTCCGCACCGCCGGCAGCACGCCGGCTCGTGCAGGACGGTGCGGTCCGGGTCCGCGACCAGCGCGAGCGTCGAACCGGGATGACCGGGCTGGCCGCCCGGCGGTCGGCCTCTGCGCTCCCGGCGCGACTTCGGCGCCGGCTTCGCCGGCCCGTCGCTGCTCGGGGGCTTCGAGGAGCTCTTCGAGGTCCTGCCCAGCCGCGCCTTCAGCTCCGCGATCTCCGCGGTCGCCTGCGCGAGGGCTTCCACCGCGTCCGCAGCCTGCCGCCGCGCCTCGACCACCTCGCCGCGTACCTCGGACAGTTCCTGGCGTAGCGTACCGATCAACATCACGAGCTCGTCATACGACGGCACGGGCTGATCGACGGATGGCACGTGATCAACCTATAGGGCTGTCACCCACCGCGAGCACCCCGGCGCCACAGCGGATATCACTCACGCGACCTGACCTGCGACAACGCTAAACGATCGAGCTACCTGACCAGTAACCACGTTCCTGGGGTTCACGCACATGTGCGCGAAGTCCAGGAACGGGCGGTTCTGGGTGAGGCGCGTCACGGACAAGAAGCGGATGCGGGCGAAGCTGAGAGAGATCAAGGAAGAGCTCAGCTTGTCGTTTAACCTTCGGGTGTCACTCTGT
>NZ_CDWWXB010000067.1:0-15754 GCF_977971855.1 Frankia sp. CoWAU3
GGCGCGCAGCCGCTCGACGGTGCCGGTCAGGTCGGCCCGGCCGACGAGGAGGTCGACGCCGTGGGGCATCCGCCGGACCAGCGTGCCCGTCCCGGTACGGCCGACCGGGTAGGGACCGGTGATCGGCGCCCCGACCGGGCCGGGGGCCTGTGGTTCGGGCAGGCCCGGGCCGGGCGCGCCGTCACCCGGCCCGCCCAGTGCCGCGGCCGCGACCTGCGCGGCCCTTGGCCCGAGCACGCTGAGCACCGCCGTCACCGCGCCGAGGTCCGCCGGCTCCACGCGGAGCATGAAGCGCATCGACTCCAGGTAGCGCAGCAGGATGCCGCCGGTGCCGGGCTCGACGTCCACCCAGGTGGACGTGCCGTCGTCGGCGAGGACGAGATGGTGTTCGACGTGGCCGTGCGGGGAGAGCACCAGCGCCTCGGTGCCCCGCAGCGCGCCCAGCGCGGAAAGATGCTGAGAGGTGACGCTGTGCAGCCAGGAGAGCCGGTTGGGGCCGGAGACGCGCAGCACGTCCCGATGTGATCTGTCGACGACGGCGGCGCCGCCGCGCACCGCGCGCTGTTCCCGTAGCGGATCGCCGTAGTGGGCGGCGACCGCGTCGTCTTCGGCAGTGCCGGCCACCGCACCCGGCAGGCCGAGCAACGGGGAGAGCGAGGCGGGCGTCGTAAGGGACCCTGCGGTCATGGGACTCAGTCTAGGTCCCCGTGGCGTGCCTCGGCCGGGTCCGCGCACGGTTCGGCTGTGGCCCCGGGCCCGCGCGGGTGGCCTGGCTGTTCCGGCCGGCCGGTGTCGGGAGCGTCCCATCAACGCGCGCGGAAAAGCCGTTGCGATGCGCCCCTGGGTCCGCGTAGCGTCACGGGTACACGAGAAGGGAGGTGGTCCAGGCTTTGTATGCTCATAGGACTCGTGAGGTGGCTGTCCGCTAGCCGGTCTCGTGGTCCTCACCTCTAGCCGGGTGGCCCATGGGCACCGGCACCGGCGAGAACCAGGCAGACACCCGACCCCCGGGCGCCGTCGCAAGTCCCGACGGCCCGCCTCCGCTTCGCGCGGCGGCGGAGCGCCCGGGGGTCGTTCAGTTCCGGATGAATTCCTGTCCTGCCGCCGGATTCCTGTCCTGCCGCCGGGTGACAACCGGTCGCCGGCACGACCGGCCCCGAGCCGGGGAGTCACAGGCAACAACCGGCAATGCTGGCCGAGTGGGCCGCCGAGCGGGCAGGATCTCGGGTATGCCGACGCTCGTCCTGCTCCGCCACGGTGAGAGCATTTGGAACCGCGAAAACCTGTTCACCGGCTGGGTGGACGTTGATCTTTCCGAGAAGGGTGCCAAGGAGGCCACTCGCGGGGGTGAGCTGCTGCGGGAGTCCGGCGTCCTGCCGGACGTGGTGCACACGTCCCTGCTGACCAGGGCGATCCGTACCGCCTGGCTGGCGCTGGATGCCGCCGGGCGCACCTGGGTTCCGGTTCGCCGCACCTGGCGGCTCAACGAGCGGCACTACGGCGGCCTGCAGGGCCTGAACAAGGCGGAGACGCTGGAGAAGTTCGGCGCGGAGCAGTTCCAGCTCTGGCGTCGCTCCTATGACACGCCGCCGCCGGAGATCGGTCCGGAGCAGGTCAGCGGGGTGGACGAGCGCTATGACGACCTTGCCCCCGACGTCATCCCGCGGACCGAGTGCCTCGCCGACGTCGTTGCCCGGATGCTGCCCTACTGGTACGACGCGATTGTGCCGGACCTGCGGACCGGCCGTACCGTCCTGGTGGCGGCGCATGGCAACTCGCTGCGCGCCCTGGTGAAGCATCTCGATCACATCAGCGACACCGACATCGCCGGGCTCAACATCCCCACCGGCATCCCGCTGCGCTACGAGCTGGACGACCAGCTGGGTGTGGTGAGCTCGGGGTACCTCGACCCCGACGCCGCGGCGCTCGCCGCGGCCGCCGTCGCCGCGCAGGGCACCAAGAAGTAGTCAGAAAAGCAATCAAGAAGATAGTCGAGACTAAAAATAGCCGGGACTATAATCATATAGTCCCGACCGGCCCGGGCCATCGCGGGCCATCGCGGGCAGCCGCCGTAGCGCCGGCGGGATGCACGCGGGGAACCGTCGGGCCGTGCGTGGGGACCACGCCCGCGCGAGACCGGGGGCGGATCTCCCCGGGTGCCCTCACGTGCCGCTGGAATCCCCGGTGACCAGGTAGAGCACCCGGCGGGCGACCGAGACCGCATGGTCGGCGTACCGCTCGTAGTAGCGGCCGCAGAGAGTGATGTCGATCGCCGCCTCCATCCCGTGCGGCCAGGGCTTCTCGATCAGTATGTGGAACAGGGCGCGGTGCAGCCCGTCCATCGCGTCGTCGTCGGCCTCCAGCTGCTTGGCGAGGTCGGTGTCCCGGCTAGCGATCACCGATCCGGCCTTCGCGACGATGCGCTGCGCGACCTGCCCCATCTCCAGCAGGGTCGCCCGGAGCTCCGGCGGGACCGCCCGGCCCGGGTAGCGCCGGCGGGCGACCTTCGCCACGTGCAGGGCGAGGTCGCCCATCCGCTCCAGGTCGGCGACGATCCGCAGCGTGGCCACCATCATCCTCAGATCGGTGGCGACCGGGGCCTGGCGGGCCATCACGTCGAAGGCCCGCTCCTCGATCTCGTTGCGCAGCAGGTCGACCGTCTCGTCTCCGCTGATGACGTTCTCGGCGAGTTGGAGATCGGCGTCGAGGAGAGCGGTGGTGGCCCGGGCCATGGCCGAGGCGACCAGGTTGGTCATCTCGATCAGGGACCGGTTGATGCTGTCGAGTTCGTCGGTGAAGGCGTCCCGCACGGACGGCTCCTTCTCATTCGGTGGGGGATCGAGGGGTCAGAGATCCTGAGGGATTGATTCGATCATGGTGCTTTTGGGTACTTGCGTCGCTCCGGTTCTGACGATGATGCGGACCTCTCGCTCTCTGGTGAACATTGACGATGGGTCTGATGAACAGCTAGCGACGATCGGCGGTGGAGGCTTGCAGAGCAATACCTAGGTGGCATGCGGACACCTAGCATGCGGCGAGTGGGTGACAGGTCGGCGGATGCCATGACAACCGGTACACACCGCATCCGCGGCTCGTGCAGGTCGGCAGGCCGTACAGGGTGAGCGGACGATGGTGGACGATGACAGCGGTGCCTGGAACAGCCGGTTCGACGACTGACCTGACTACTGGTTCGGCGTCCGGCGGGGACACCGGCGGCATGACGTTGCCGGCAAGGCTCGTGCGTCGGGTGATCGCCGGCCTGCCGACCGGTCTGCTCGTCCTCGACGCCGCGGACCGGGTAGTTCTGGTGAACATGGTCGCGCGACGTATGGGTGTGGTCGCCGCCGACGAGATCGCGGTGGTGGAGCTGGCCGATCTCGTCCGGGCCACCCGACTCGCGGGCAGTGACCAGGAGCGGCAGCTTGAGCTGCCGCCCGTCCCCGAGCCCCCCCTCACCCGTCCTCGACCGGACCAGGAGGGGCTGGCGGTGCGTGCCCGGGCCCGGCTGCTGGACTCGTCCGGTCATGTCGCCGTCATCGTGGATGACATTACCGAGTCGCGTCGGGTCGAGGCCGTCCGTCGGGACTTCGTGGCGAACATCAGCCACGAGCTCAAGACGCCGGTCGGTGCGTTGCACGTCCTCGCCGAAGCGGTCGCCGCGGCCTGCGAGGACCCGGTGGCAGTCCGCCGGTTCGCCTCCCGGATGACCCACGAATCGACCCGGCTCGCCCGTCTGGTTCAGGAGATCATCGATCTCTCCCGGCTGCAGGGCGCCGATCCGCTGCCCAACCTGCGGCCGATGCGGGCGTCCGCGGTGCTCACCGAGGCGGTCGACCGCACCCGGCTGGCAGCGCAGGCCCAGGCGATCTCGGTTGCGGTGATCGGCGATGGTGACCTGCCGGTGTGTGGGGATGAGGGCCAGCTCGTGACCGCCGTCGCGAACCTGCTCGACAATGCGATCAGCTACTCGCCGCGTGGCACCCGGGTCGTGCTCGGGGTTCGGCGCAGCGGTGAGACCGTGGAGATCTCCGTCGCCGACGAGGGCATCGGGATCGCGGAGAAGGACCTGGAACGGGTCTTCGAACGCTTCTATCGGGCGGATCCGGCGCGATCCCGCGCGACCGGTGGGACCGGCCTGGGGCTCGCCATCGTCAAGCACATCGCGACCAATCACGGCGGCGTGGTCTCTGTGTGGAGCGCCGAGGGCGCGGGTTCCACCTTCACACTCCGGTTGCCGCTGTTCACCGGCGACGATGACGATGCGATGACGGACGGCTCGGACGAAACCCGCGAGGATGACGGGGTGGATGGCTTCGACGTCGTCGGGGCCGATGCCGACGCCCGCGGTCGGGGCGATAGTGAACATCATGGCGATGGTGAACATCATGGCGATGATGAACTCGGTGGCGGTTCGTGAACGGTGAACGGTACCGGTCATGACCGGTAGACGCGGCGGGTTCACCCGTCCCATCGACGGTAACAGGAAGCGGTCCGGGTCGGCCGGTCCGTCCAACGTAACAAGGGGAGCGAACAGGTGACCCGGCTGCTCGTGGTCGAGGACGAGGAGTCCTTCTCCGACGCGTTGTCGTTCATGTTGGAACGGGAGGGCTTCGAGGTGGGGGTCGTCGCCGACGGCCCCAGCGCGCTGGCCGAGTTCGATCGGCGGGGGGCTGATCTTGTCCTGCTGGACCTCATGCTGCCGGGGCTGTCGGGCACGGAAGTGTGCCGAACCTTGCGAACCCGTTCCACTGTGCCGATCATCATGCTGACCGCTCGGGACAGCGAGATCGACAAGGTGCTCGGGCTGGAACTCGGAGCGGACGACTACGTCACGAAGCCGTTCTCCGCCCGGGAGCTGGTGGCGCGGATCCGCGCGGTGCTGCGGCGGCGGTCGGAGAACGAGGAGGTGGGGGACGCGACGTTGGAGGCCGGCCCGGTCCGGATGGACGTTGAGCGCCATGTCGTCACCGTCGACGGGACCACGGTCACCCTGCCGCTCAAGGAGTTCGAGCTGTTGGAGATGTTCCTGCGCAACGCGGGCCGGGTGCTGACCCGGGGCCAACTGATCGACCGGGTCTGGGGGTCGGACTACGTCGGCGACACCAAGACCCTGGATGTCCACGTCAAACGACTGCGGACAAAGATTGAGCACGAACCCGGCAACCCGCGGCACCTGGTGACCGTTCGGGGACTGGGATACAAGTTCGAGCCGTGACCCCGGCGGTCGCGGCCGGAGGGAACGGTGAAGAGGTGCTCGGTGGCATGCGTCCGGGTGCGTGGTTTCCGAAGATCGTGGCGCAGCCCGACGCCGCCGTCGCCCCGGGACGGCAGGCGGCCGCGGTGAGTCCGCTCCCGGCGGGTCCACATCCCGGTCCAATGCGTCTCGGTGTGATCGACATCGGCTCGAACACCGTCCACCTGCTTGTCGTGGACGCGCACCGGGGCGGCCAGCCGCAGCCGGCCGCCAGCGTGCGCGTGCCGCTGCGGCTGGTGGAACTGCTCGACGCGGACGGGGCGCTGGACGCCGCTGGAGAGCGCGCTCTGACCTCCTGCGTCCTGGACATGCGCCAGCAGGCCGACGCGCTCGGGGTCCACGATCTGGCGGCCTTCGCCACGTCGGCGTTGCGGGACGCCACCAACGGAGAGGCGGTCCTGCGCCGGGTGGGCGAGGCCACCGGGGTCTCCATCGGCGTCCTGCCCGGGGAGGAGGAGGCCAGGTTGACCTTCCTCGCCGTCCGCCGGTGGTTCGGCTGGAGCGCCGGCCGGTTGCTGGCGTTGGACATCGGCGGTGGTTCCCTGGAGATCGGCGCCGGCATGCACGAGGACCCCGAAGTGGTCGCATCCCTGCCGCTTGGCGCGAGCCGGCTGACCCGGGACTGGCTGGCCCCGAGCGACCCGCCCAAGCGGTCCGAGCTCAGCGAGCTGCGCCGTTACGTCCGGTCCCAGATCGCGCCGATCGTGGGCACCATCTATCCCCTGGGGGAGCACACGAGGGCGGTGGCGACGTCGAAGACCTTCCGGTCGCTGGCTCGGATCGCCGGTGCGGAGTCCTACAGCCGCGGTCCCTATACCCGCAGGGTGCTGCGCCGGGACGACCTCGTGGAGGTGACGGCCAAGGTGTGCCGGATGTCGGTCGAGGAGCGCGCGGCGCTGCCGGGCGTCTCCGCCTCCCGGGCGGCCCAGCTGGTCGCGGGGGCGGTCGTCGCGGACGAGGCTCTCGATCTGTTCGCCATCGACGAGGTGGAGATTTGCCCCTGGGCCCTGCGTGAAGGGGTGATCCTGCGCCGACTGGACTGGCTCACCTCATCCTGACGATCCTGACGCCGGAGCGATGAACTCCCTTCACCTGGCAGAGGGTGAGATGAACCTTGCAGAAAGTGTTCTTGATGCGCGTAATTGCCCGATGTGGCTGTTGTCACGGGCGATATGAAGGTTCCGACCGTCATCCCGCGGATGTCTGTGCGGGCGGGGCCGCGGAGATGGCCTAGCCTGGGAGAGAGGTCGGTCGTGACGGCCAACCCCTGGCTCGCGTGGCAGGGAGACGGATTGCAGGCATGGCGTGACGACGCGCGGTCGGTGTCGCCGACCGCGATGGCTCCCGCCCCGATCTCGTCCGGTGGGGTCGCGGGCGGTTCGGGGCCCGGTGGTGGTGGCGGTAGCTCCTCACTCATTGTCCCGCGCGGAGCGCCCGAGCTGGCCACGACCGCTCCGGGTGCCCGCGTGGCGCTCTCAACGGCCTCGACCTATCCCGAGTCCACCGCCTCGGCCTTCGAGATGGCGGCGCGGCTGGGGTATGACGGGGTCGAGATCATGGTCTGGACCGATCCGGTTAGCCAGGATCCGCAGGCGCTGAAGCGGCTGATGGACTATCACGGCATCCCGATTCTGGCCATTCATGCGCCGTGCCTGCTGCTCACCCAGCGGGTCTGGGGTACGGATCCATGGGCGAAGCTGGTGCGGGCCTGTACCGTAGCCGAGACGCTTGGCGCGTCGACGGTCGTCGTCCACCCGCCGTTTCGCTGGCAGCGAGACTATGCCCGCGAGTTCGTGACGGGCATCGAGCGGATGGCCGGCGAGACCGACATCCGCTTCGCGGTGGAGAACATGTTCCCGCTGCGGGCGCGGGGGCGGGAGGTCTCCGCCTATGCCCCGGACTGGTCCCCGGTCGAAGACGACTACGCGTATGTCACCCTCGACCTGTCGCACACGAGTGTGTCCCGCTCGGACCCGCTCGAGATGGCCGAGCTTCTCGGCGAGCGGCTGGTCCACGTGCACATGGCCGATGGTCTGGGCTCGGCCAAGGACGAACATCTCGTCCCCGGTCGTGGCACGCAGCCCTGTGCGGAGCTGCTTGAACTGCTGGCCGCCGGCGGTTTCGACGGCACCGTGGTGGTCGAGATCAATACCAGGCGGGCCGAGTCGCGTGCCCAGCGCGAGGCCGAGCTCGCCGAGGCGCTGGCGTTCACCCGTCTGCACTTCGCCGCACCGTCCGCCGCAGGACTCCGTTCCACCTACGGCTGATCCACCTACGGCTGATCCACCTACGGCTGATCCGCATCCGGGGTCCACCGCCGGCTGACCCACCTCCGGGGCTTACACCGTTCCCATGGCTCGCCGCCATGGTCGAGTGCCACCATGACGGAGTGTCCGTCCCTTCTGGTCGTACTCCCACCGGCTCGCTGTTCGACCCGTTGGCGGATGCCTACGCCGCGGCCAGGCCGAGCTATCCCGACCACATCTTCCGTGACGTCGAGCGGTTCCTCGGGCGGCCGCTGCGCGGCGCGGACGTGCTTGACGTCGGTGCCGGGACCGGCATCGCCACGCGTCTGCTGATCGGCCGGGGCGCGCGGGTGGTACCGGTGGAACCCGGGCCGACCATGCTGGCGCGGTTGCGTCAGCGCAGCCCCGGACTGCCCGCGGTGCGCGGGGACGGGGAGGCGTTGCCCTTCCGGGAGCAGGCCGTCGACCTGGTCTGCTATGCCCAGGCATGGCACTGGGTACAGGTACCGACCGCTGCGGCCGAGGCCGCCCGCGTGCTGCGGCCCGGCGGAGCCCTCGCCGTGTGGTGGAACGACGTCGACGCCGAGGAGTACCGGTGGTGGCAGCGCCAGCAGGAACGGCTTGAGCGGATGAACCCCGGATATCACCGCGGGTACCGTGTGCGACCGTTCGCCGACGAGTTGCGGTGGACCGGCCACTTCAGCGAGGTTGTCACCCTGACCGGCCGGTGGCGGCGCCGGATTAACATCGATGACTACCTCACGTGGCAGCGGTCGAAGTCCTACGTCGCGGCCATCGGCGATTGGCTCGACGATTTCCTTGACGCGGAGCGTCGCACGATGCTGCGCGCCTTTCCTGACGGTGTCGTCGTCGAGCCGTTTCGTACGCTCCTGGTGATTGCCCAGGTTCCCGAGTAGCGCGCGGGAGAGACAGCGTGGGCGCCTCTGCCGAGGCTCTCCCGTCCGGTGATCTTCCCCTTTCTCTGACGCGCTGTGACGCCATGGTTCGGCCGATGTGACTTCGTAATGAACCGTGCGCACAGCGTCGCTTTTGGGGTGGCGTTGTTTTGTGGCCACCGGTACCTGCCTTGTCCCGAATTTTCCGATCCGTTAGTCTTGCGTCATTCGCACAGTGATGTCTGACTTCGCTGGCGTAGCGGGGTGATACGGGTACCCGTGTCCGGGTCATTGGTCCGACCAGGGGCATGGTTCGGGAGCGACTCACGCTCGGGTCATCGCGGCACCGTACGGTCGCCCTGAGTGTCGGGTGTCGGTGCCAGGACTGCCGACGCCCGATAGAGGAGGCGACGGTCATCATGCGGCTTGCCCCGCAGCAGACTGAGGCGACAAGGATAACGAGGATAACGCGCGACGGCACCCCGGCTGGCTGGGAGCCGCCGGCCAGGCTGGCCGCGGCTGCCGCCGCGGCGAAGTTCGCGTACAACCCGGCGTTGGACGGGTTGCGGATCGTCTGTATCTACACCATCCTCGCCGGCTACATGGGTGCGATCCAGGCCAGCAACGTCGCCGTCGACGTCTTCTTCGTGCTGAGTGGATTTCTTATCACCACGCTCCTGCTGACCGAACACAGCCGGACCGGGACGATCTCGGTGAGTCGATTCCTGGTGCGCCGGGCCTACCGGCTGATGCCCGCGATGTGGGTGTACCTGCTCGTCGGGCTCGCGGTGACGGTGGCGTTCAAATGGAACGACATCCCCTTCCGGGACGACTACGTCGGGAGTGCGCTCTCCGCCTTTTTCAACGTCAACAACTGGTACAAGGTCCTGCATCCTGCCGCCGGTGGGCGATGGTTGGCCCACGTGTGGTCCCTGTCCCTGGAGGAGCAGTTCTATCTCTTGTGGCCGGGGCTGTTCCTGATTGTCAGCCGCTCGGACCGGTTCCGGGCGCACCTGCTGAAGATCATTTTCGCCATGATTGCCTTCGCGGCGGTCTGGACCTGGACCGTGGCCGCCGGCGGCGCCCCGCACTCGCGGGTGTACCTCGCGCTGGACACGCACGTCGCACCGCTGCTGATCGGCTGTCTGCTGGCGGTCTGGCGTGACATCCGCCTGCGCGCCCTCGTCGCCGAGGAGCCGGACTTGGCCGCGCCGCGCCGCCGCCGGCACGCCCAGCAGATCGGCACGATGACCCCTGTCACGGCGGCGACGGTCGAGCGTTGGCGGGCGGGCCGTCGGATCGCCGATCTCGGCTTTGTTGCGGGGATCGGATTGATCTTCTTCGCCTTCCTTGGGCCGAACAAGGACGGTTATGACGCCAACTGGCTCGACCATGCCGCCTACCTGCCCAGCGCCCTGCTCGGTGCCGTGGTCATCCTGGGCGCCGACCTGCGCCGCGACGCCGGCTGGGTCCGCCTGCTCGGCAGTCCACGGATGGCCTTCCTCGGTAAGATCACCTTCAGTATCTACCTCTGGCACTATCCGGTGATCTCGGTTGCGAACGGGCAGCTGGTGCCCCGGATCGGGCTGTGGCCGTCGGTTGTCGTGGCGGCGGCGGTCAGCACGTTCATCGCGTACTTCTCGAACCGGTTCGTGGAGAAGCCTGCGCAGCGTGCCCGACCCCCGTGGGCCGACACCCCCCGTGGGCCCGAGCCGGGCGCGATCCCGGCGGCGCGGCCCGCTCCCGGAGACGCCACTGGACCCGGCGCAGCCACCTGGGCGCGCATTCCCGAACCGACCCGGGAGCCCGACCGCGGACGGTTCTCGCACCCGGCCGTCCCGCGGGCCGGCCGGAATCACCCGTACGACGAGGGTGACCGGTACGAGGGCCACCGGCACCACCGGTCCTGGGACCGGACCGGTGAATCCGGACAGCGTTACCGGCCTGACGGGGACCGCCGGGCCGCCGGGCTGTACACCCTTGACGAGGTGTATCCGGCTGGCGAGCCAGACCGGTCGGCACGCGTCGCGTCGGCCACGACCGGTCGGTCTGATCGGCTGGATCACGACTGGCCCGGCGATCCGCCCGGGGCCCGGTCGCGGGGTGGCTGGTCGGGCGAAGGTGGCTGGTCGTCGTACGAGGTCGGGTCCGATCAACCGGCGGGTGGCCCGGACGATGCCGATGAATGGGGTGATGAATGGATCGACGAGGGCTACGTCCGTCCTTGGCCGGGGTACGGGTACGGACTCACCGAGACCGCCGACCTGTCGTGGGCGGTGCGAGGCCGGCAAAACGGCGGCGAGGAGGCGCAGCGGCAGGCGGCCACGGACCGGGCATACACCGCCGAAATAATCTACGATCCTCGATCCGTCGTCGGCCGGCAGGGCGAACGTCACGAGCCCTGGACGGGTCACGAGCCCTGGACGGGTCACGAGCCCTGGACGGGTCACGAGCCCTGGACGGGTCACGAACCCGGCCACTGGGGTGGCCACGAACGCCGGCTTGAGTACGACGGGCGACGCGGAGTTGATCGCCAGTCGGGCTACGGCTGGTAGCCCGCGTACGACGGCGGGCCGGGATCCGCATTCCGCTGGCTGCCCGAGGGCGCCGTAACCTCCAGGCCGGGGTAGAAGCGGGTGGAAGGAAAGGATGGTCATGATCGTTGCGGTCATGGGGGCGGGACGGCTCGGCGGGGCGATGCTGTCGGGGCTGCTGCGGTCCGGGCATGCCGCTCAGGACATCGTCGTGGCCGAACGTGATGCCGACCGGGCTGGTGAGATCGTGGCGCGTCACGGCGTCGAGGCGCAGGCGCCGACGGTGGCCGCAGCCAAGGCGGATGTTCTGATCATCGCGGTGAAGCCCCAGGACGTCGGGACCCTGCTGACCGAGATCGGGTCGGTGGTCGCGAACGGGACGCTCGTGGTGTCGTTGGCGGCGGGCATCACCACTGATCTTCTCGAGGAGCGGCTACCTTCGCTTTCCCCGGTGGTCCGGGTGATGACGAACACCCCGCTGCTCGTCGGGGAGGCGATGTCGGCGATCTGCGGGGGCCGCTACGCCGAGGAGAAGCACCTCGCCACGGCAGAAGCCCTGCTGACGCCGGTCGGCCGGGTGACGCGGGTGGCAGAGTCCCAGCTCGACGCGGTGACGGCCCTGTCCGGCAGCGGACCGGCGTACTTCTTCTATCTTGTCGATGCGATGATCGAGGCGGGTGTGCTCCTCGGGCTGCCCCGCACCCTGGCTGCGGAACTCATGACCCAGACCGCCCTGGGCTCGGCGCGGATGCTGCGCGAGAGCGGTGAGCATCCGGTGCTGTTGCGGGAGGCCGTCACCTCTCCGGCCGGGACCACGATCGCGGCGCTGCGGGAGCTGGACCGTCGCGGTGTGCGCGCGGCGCTCATGGACGCCCTGGAGGCGGCGAGCAATCGGTCGCGGGAACTCGGCCGTAGTTGAGGGCGCCCGGGTACCGGAGCACCCGGGCTCCGATGGTTGCCCGCCGTGGCGGGTAGGCTCGCCCGGTAACTTCCTCAACATAGATCGGTCGGGTACGTGGGTTCTGTCATCAAGAAGCGTCGTAAGCGGATGGCCAAGAAGAAGCACCGCAAGTTGCTGAAGCGGACGCGCGTTCAGCGCCGCAACAAGAAGTAGGCCGCTGCCAGGAAGTCAGGCCGCTGATCGGAAGTAGGTAGCGCACTAGGACGCGGGTCGCCCACCGGGGGGTGGGGCGTACCCGGGAGTCCGGTCGTACCTGGAGATAGTCGGCCGATCCGCGGCGTCCGGTGTCCACCCCGCACGTCGCGAGTTCGTACCGCCATGCCGTCTCGTATCATGTGGCTTTGCGTGCTGTAACTGTCACCGTGTGGCAGGCTGTTTCCCTCGGGTGGCAGCGTGGCCGGCCCGCAGCCAGGGAGACGGCATGACGGGATCGTGGATCAATTTCCTGTCCGACTACGGCGTCGACGATGCCTCTGTAGGGGTGTGTCACGGGGTTATCGCGCGGCACGCCCCGTCGGCGCGCGTCCTCGACGTCTGCCACGCCATCGCGCCGCAGGACGTCGGGCATGCGGCCGTCACCCTGGTCGGCGCGATCGGTTATCTTCCGGTGGGGGTTCATCTCGTCGTCGTGGAGCGGCTCGATGCCGACGGTTACACCCGCGGCGCGGCGATCCGGAGCACGGACGGCTCGACCTTCGTCTGCCCGGACAACGGCGTGGCGTCGCTGGCCTGGGATGCGCTCGGTGGCGTCGCCGCGGTGCACGAGATCTCCAACCGGGAGCTGTGGCTACCGCTGCCCACCGCGGTGTTCCGGGGACGGGACGTCTATGCGCCGGTCGCGGCCCGGCTTGCTGCCGGACTCGCCCTCACCGACGTCGGCCCCCGGCTCGACCCCGACGCGCTCACGCGTTTCCAGCCGCGTGCGTGCAGCGTCGACGACGACCATGTGCACGGCGAGGTCGTGTCCGTTGACCACTTCGGCAACCTCTCGCTCAACATGACCCGGGCCGAGCTGGAGGCCGCCGGCATTCTGTTGGGAGATCTGGTCGAGGTCCGTGCCGGCAACCGCGTCATGCGGCTCACGTTCACGCATACCTACGGCGATGTGCCCCGCGGTGGAGTCACCTTGTGTGAGGATGCGTTGCGTCGGGTGATGATCGCAGTAAACTGTGGGCGAGCGGCCGACCTGCTGCGGCTGCGGCGCCAGGACGCGGTCGTCGTGGCGCAGCTGCCGAGGAGTCCGTCACCGGGACGCTCCATCCTGGATTTTCCGTTGCCGGCCCAGCGGTGATGCCGGCATCACCGCTGGGCCGGCAACGTCGGCAGCGGCACCGGGCCTGGCCGGCGTCGATCCTCGTCCGGCTCGGACGGGTTGTTTTTCCCCTACTTTCCGTATTCGATGTGCGCGGCTGGCCTTACGCTGTGCAATGAGCGGTCGAGGGACGGGCGTACGATGAGCCCACGATCGGACCGCGTGAACCTTTCTCGGCCGGACATCGCGGCCCCCGGTCCCGGGGAACGGTGGCGCGCTCCGGTCGGCCTGGTTCGGGCTGCCCGGTCGCCCGGTCGCCCGGCCATCCGGTCCGGGTGCCGGGCTGGACCATGCGGGCGTTGCGGGAGACTGCCATGAGACCACGCCGTGTGTTGGTGACCGGTGTAGCGCGGCCGTTGGGGGCGCAGGTGGCGATGGCGCTCGCGGCTGACCCGGGGGTCGAGGCCGTCGTCGGGGTCGATACCACTGCTCCCACCAGCGACCTCGGGCGGACCCAGTTCGTGCGCGCGGACATCCGGCATCCGTTGATCGCAAAGGTGATCTCCACCACGGAGATCGATACGGTGCTGCACCTGAACGTGATCGCCACGCCGCTCGGTGCGGGTGGACGGGCCGCGATGAAGGAAATCAACGTCATCGGCACGATGCAGCTGCTGGCCGCGTGCCAGAAGGCGCCCAGTGTCACCAAGCTGGTCGTGAAGTCCACGACGTCGATCTACGGGTCGTCCGCTCGCGACCCCGCGCTGTTTACAGAGGACACTGAGCCGCGCGCCCTGCCCGCCGGTGGCTATGCCAAGGACGCCGTCGAGGTCGAGGGTTACGTGCGTGGATTCAGCCGGCGACGTCCCGACATCGCGGTAACCGTGCTGCGGTTCACCAACATCCTCGGTCCGCAGATCGACAGCCCGCTCGCGCGCTATCTGGACCTTCCGCTGGTTCCCACGGTCCTCGGCTTCGACCCCCGCATCCAGCTGCTGCACTCCGATGACGCGTTGGCCGTGCTGATGCGCGCGACCCGCCGCGCCCACCCGGGGACGTTCAACGTGGCCGGGGACGGTGTGCTCCTGCTTTCGCAGGCGATCCGCCGAGCGGGTCGGCCGTCCACGCCGGTGCCGTTCCCCGCGATCGGGGTGTTGGGCGGGATCGCCCGGCGGCTGCGGCTCGTCGACTTCTCCGCTGAGCAGCTTGACTTCCTCGCGCACGGCCGGGCCGTGGACACGACCCGGCTGAAGGAGATCTTCGGTTACCGGCCCCGGTACTCGACGATGGAGACCTTCGACAGTTTCGTCCGCCAGCGCGGGCTCCGGTTCACCATCGACCACGATCTGATCTCCCGAGCTGAGCACAGGATGCTCGATTCGCTGGCCCGATGCCGGCTGGTGGGAACAGGGTGATGGAGGGCGGTTGCGGCCCGCCGGGTGCGGGATCGGATAGGGGGGAGGCGGAACACGTGATAAAAGGTGACGAATCCCGGGGTGAAGCGCAGATCATGCCTTGGAAATCCGCCGCAGCCGATTCGGCTTCGCATGACCCGGCTTTTCTCGACGGGATTTCCCCCGACGAGGTTTCCCCCGGTCCAGCCGCCGCGTCCCCTCGCTCCTCGCTCAACGGTGCCGAGGCGACGCTGACCGAAAGCCGGTCGGCGGCGGGTGGGCCGTCCGACCCGGCGACGGATCCCACCGCCGCTGCCGGGCCCGACGGCGCTGCCGGGCCCGACGGCGCGCCACCGTCGACGGCCGAACCCGGTGATCTGGAGACGGCCCTCGCGGGAGCGCTGGCCTTCCTGCGGCGGCGCATCACCGGCGACTACGTCGTCGACGAGCACGGGTTTGACCCGGACCTCACCGAACACGTCGTCGCTCCGCTGCTGCGGCCGATCTACCGGGACTACTTCCGGGTCGAGACCCGGGGGCTGGAGAACATCCCGGACACGGGTGGCGCTCTGGTGGTGGCCAATCACTCGGGCACCCTGCCAATGGACGCGCTGATGATGGCCGTGGCCATCCTCGATCATCATCCGGCCCATCGCCACCTGCGCATGCTCGCCGCCGACCTGGTGTTCGCGGTGCCGTTCCTGGCCCCGCTGGCTCGTAAGATCGGCAACACTCTGGCGTGTCAGGCTGACGCGGAACACCTGCTGAACACCGGGCACCTTGTCGGGGTCTGGCCGGAGGGCTTCAAGGGCGTCGGCAAGCCGTTCAGCGAGCGGTACAAGTTGCAGCGGTTCGGGCGCGGTGGATTCGTCTCGGCCGCGTTGCGGACGGGTGCGCCGATCATTCCGTGCACGATCGTCGGAGCCGAAGAAATCTATCCTATGATTGGTAACGCGAAGTCGCTCGCTCGCCTGTTCGGGCTGCCCTACCTGCCGGTTACGCCGACCTTCCCGTGGCTCGGTCTGCTGGGGCTCATCCCGCTTCCGTCCAAATGGATCATCGAGTTTGGGGAGTCGGTCCCGACGAAGACGTACACCGCTGAGGCGGCGGACGACCCGATGCTGGTGTTCGAGCTTACCGATCGCATCCGGGAGACCATCCAGCATACGCTGTACAGCCTGCTGATGCAGCGCCGCTCGGTGTTCTTCTAGCGGGAG
>NZ_CDWWXB010000068.1:0-1668 GCF_977971855.1 Frankia sp. CoWAU3
GGCCGAGTGGAGCGCCCGAGGCCGGCGGCTTCCGCTGTCGCTGCGATCAGCAGATCGGGGACACTCGGGGCCCGGTGATGGCCGGCTGCGGCGGCAAGCGTGCGGCGCGGATACTCGACACGCGAGATTCCGGCTCGGGCGGAGGCAGCGTCGAGCTCGGCGAGAACCGCGTCGGCACGTCACGTACGAGGGTGTCGGCCACCGGCGTCACCTCACAGGTTCGATATCAGATTCCTCAATCGCGATATCATGGCTGCTTTTGTGCAGGCAGCTACCCCACTCACCTCGCAACTCACCTCGCACGTACCCAAAGGTGTCCTGTGGCGGACTGCAGCCCGCCGGACTGCAGCCCGACGGAGGCTTGGAGGAGGAAGGAGAGCAACGTCCCCGCCAGCGACGCGCCGATCGCGATCGACCAGCCCGCCGGACCGAGCGGGGTGCAACCGAAGAACTGGCTGACGCCTGGTACCTGCACGATGGCGGCCAGGACGACCGCCGAGGCGGCGATGCTCAGCAGGACTGTCCGGTTGCGGCCGCCGACGAGCAGCGTCTGGCCCAGTTGCGAGCCGACGAGCGCGGCGAGGCCGACCGTGTTCGCGTGCCGTCGGCGTCCGGTGAGGCGGGCGATGATCCAGGCACCCGTGGCGGCGAGGGTCGTGGCGACCGCCCGCACCGCGATCTCCCGGTTCAGGACGGTACCGAGGGAGCGCTCCGGGCCCTCGCCGAGGAGCTGTCCGGTCGCCTCCGGATCCGGCTCGCGCAGCGCGACGGCCAGGGCCGGGGCGAGATCGGTGAGCAGATTGACGAGCAGCAGTTGCCGCGCGGACAGCGGCGACCGCCCGGTGGCCATGGAGCCGAGGAGGGTGAACGCGATCTCGCCGAGGTTCCCGCCCACGAAGATGCCCAGGGCCTGGCGGACCGAGGCCCACATCGAACGGCCCTCGACGAGCACATCGATGATCGTGTCCAGCTGGTCGTCCGTCACGACCACGTCGGCGGCGGCCCGGGCCGCCGGTGTGCCACGCCGGCCCAGCGCGAGGCCGACGTCGGCGAGCCGGATGGCGGGCGCGTCGTTGGCGCCGTCGCCGGTCATCGCCACCGTCTTGCCCAGCCGCTGGTAGGCCTCCACGACCCGCACCTTATGCAGCGGAGTGCCCCGGGCGATCACGGCCACCCTGGGCAGGACCGCGTCCAGGGCCTCGTTGTCCATGGCTTCGAGCTCGACACCCGTCAGCATGATCTGGTTGTCGGTGAGCACTCCCAGTTCGGTGGCGATCGTCCTGGCGGTGGCCGGATGGTCTCCGGTCATCATCAGCACCTGCACGCCCGCGGCGCGCAGCGCCTCCAGCGACGCCCCGGCCGTGGTCCGGACCGGGTCGGACAGGACGAGGAAGCCGAGGAAGGCCAACTCGGCCACGCTGTCATCGGTGAGTTCCTCGTCCGCCGGTCGGGGCGCGGACCCCAGGTTGCGATCGGCCACCGCGAGGACGCGGTAGCCCGCGCCCGCGAGCCGGCTGTGCTCCTGGCTGAGCCTCGCCCGCCGGCGGTCGTTCAGCGGTGCCGTGCCGTCGGCGGTCCGGATGTGGGCGCACCGTGGCAGCAGCACCTCGGGCGCCCCTTTGACGCTCAGCACCGTGGTCGTGCCGGTATCCCCCACTGCCGCGTGGT
>NZ_CDWWXB010000068.1:2012-16078 GCF_977971855.1 Frankia sp. CoWAU3
ACCACGCGGCGAGACCGTACTCGCGGGTCACTGCCGCCGCGGCCGCTCCCTTCTGCACCGCGCGATCGGTCGGATGCGGCAACTTCTTCTTTCCTTTGCCGCGCGGCGTGGCGCGTAGCCCGGTGGCCAGCACCCGCCGATGCGTCGCTCCGAACTCGGTCACCGCGGCGGTGTGCGTGCCGTCCGAGACGGCGTGCAGGCGGATCCTGCCCTCGGTGAGCGTTCCGGTCTTGTCGAAACCCAGCACGTCCACCCGGCCGAGGGTCTCGATGGTGCTGGGGTTGCGTACCAGCGCGCCCCGTGCCGAGAGCCGCCGGGCGGCGGAAAGCTGGGCGGCGGTCGCGAGGAAGGGCAGCCCTTCGGGCACCGCCGCGACGGCGAGCGCCACCCCGGCGCTGAGCGTGTCCCGGATCGGCAGGCCACGGATCAACCCGGAGGCCAACAGTGCCCCGGCGGCGGCGAGCGCCACCGGAATGGTGAGATCGGTGATTGTGGACAGTCGCGCCTCGACGCCGCTGAGCCGGGCGGGACCGGCGGTCGCGGCCATGCTGCGCCCCGCCTCGGTGGCCGAGCCGGTGGCCACCACCACGCCGGTGCCCCGTCCGCTGGCGACGGTCGTTCCTTCGTAGATCATCGAGGAGCGGTCTGCCAGGCTGGCGGCTGCCACCGGTCCGGGCGATTTCGTGACCGGCATGGACTCGCCGGTCAGCGACGACTCGTCGACGTCGAGCCCCGTCGTCGACAGGAGCCGGCAGTCCGCGGGGACGACATCCCCGGCCCCGACCATGATGATGTCGCCCGGGACCAGGTCGTCCGCCGGCAGCTTGGTCTCCTCGCCGTCCCGCAGCACCCGGGCCGGAACCGCCGAGACGGCGAACAGTCGGGCGAGTGCCCGGTCCGCCCGTATCTGCTGGACCGCGCCGGCGAACGCCGAGCCGATCGCGACGCTGAGCACCAGACCGGCGTCCAGCACGGAACCGGTCGCGGCCGACAGCGCGGCGCCGCCGAGGAGGACGGGGGTGAGCGGGTTGGCCAGTTCGGCCGCGAACGCCCGGACGAGGCTGGGCGCGGTCGCCTGCATCGACACCGCGCCGTCCTGGCGGCGTCGCGCTGCCTCCTCGGTGGACAGCCCAGCCGGGCGGCTGTTGTCCAGCCGAGCCAGGCAGTCCTCGGCCGGCAGGATGTGCCACGGGGTACGGGGGACCGCGGGCGGCGGGGGGCGGCGACCCAGTTCCCGCGCCGCCCAGATCCCCTCGCCGAGGGCTGCGGTGACCGCCGCGGTGACCATTGTCATGGCCCGGGAGACCAGCCGCGGGTCGGCCCCGGTGAGCATGGCCAACGCACCGGCACCCGAGCCCACCTGGGCGAGCCGCACCGCGTGCCGGCTCACCCGGGCGGCCGCGGCGACCGCCTCGATCACGAGGCTGGCGGCGGCCAGGTCATTCCCAACCAGGATGTGCGCCCCCAGGCCGGCGAGCCGTCGTGGCCGTTCACGCCGACGCCGCAGTCCGCGGTGCCGACCGCGGCCCGTCGGCGGGACACGACCAGGACGCCGCCGCGCTCGGCCTGCAGACCGCGGATCGTCCCGACCAACCGGTCCCCCCCGGGTACCCCGGGAAGGTTGGTGTCCTCCACTGTTCCGCCGGCGCCGGCGGGAAGGTCACCGGCGATGAACACCGCCCGCCCGGAACGGCGGCAGGCGGCCAGCAGGTGGTGGCTCCCCTCCGCTCGCCCGGGTACGACCGACACGATCGCCATCAGCCTGCTGCCCTGAGCCAGACCGAGCACCGTGTCCGCCCCGGACCGGGCCAGTTCGCGGCGCTCCCGGACACCGGTCCGGCCGCGCAGGCCGAGCTGTTCCACCGGCCCGAGGGCCCAGCCCTCCGCGGTGGCGACGGTGCTGATACCGGCCGGACGGAACAGGGCGTGCGCGCGGACCGCGACGTCGCTGCGGTTCGCACCGGCCAGCGGCACGACGTCGGCGATGATGCGTTCCTCTCCGCGCAGGACGTCGGCGTCGATGACGATGGTGTCGACGCGGTCGAGCACCCGCAGGGCCGCCGAATCCATGACGTGGACGCCGCGGCGCGCCAGGACGCGGGTCAACTGGGCGGCGAAGCCCTCCCGCCCGACCCGGGCCGGGCGTGGCAGCGAGGTGGCGGCCAGCGCCACGGCACGGCGCGGATTCCCGGTGGCGGCGGTGGCGGCCGCGAACCCGCCGAGCACGGTGAGGTCGGCATAGCGCTCCACCGGACCGTCCGGCAGCGGTCGCGGCCGTTCGGTCACCACCGGCTCGGCCGCGGCCCAGTCCGGATGACCGAGCAGCCCGTCCCGAGCCGCCATGAAGGCGTCCCGGCGCGCACGCGCCTCGCCCAGCGCGACCATCCGGTAGCCGGCGTCGACCGCGAGACCGAGATTCCCCTGCGCCAGGGCGAGGGCACCGGCGTTGACCAGCCCGAGGACGACGTCGGCCCGGCCCGCGCCGAGCATCTGCTCCACCCACCGGCGCAGCCGGGGTTGGGTGTCGACGAGGGTGACCAGCGATGCGATCTCGATGGGCAGTGGCACCGCCCGGGCGAGCCGGCCCGCCGACGCCAGCGCGAACGCGACCCCGTCGGCTGCCAGTGCCGCGGCCGTCCGGCGGACCGGCGCCGCGAACCTCGCCACCGCTCCCGGCTTCGGTTCGAGCGCGACGCCCTCCACCCGGCCGAGGGCCGCGACCAGGTCGTCAAGGGTGGGGGGCGGTTCGGCGAGCCCGATCAGGACACATTGCAACGGCTCGTTGACCCGGGCCCACGCCACCCCGGGCTGATTCTCCAGTACTCGTTCCAGCTGCCGGCGACGGGATTCGCCGGCCGGCCCGGAGATCCCACGGAGCCCGAGACTGAGGAGGTGGTAGGCGTCGGCCTTCCCCCGCGGTTCGCCGGCCGCCGTGGAGCCGGCGATCTCGCGATTGACGCCGTCGCGATTGGCGCCGCGGGGCGTGGGGGGCCCGGGTGCGAGGGGACCGGGCTTTGAATCCGGACTCCACCCGGTCCGGGTATGGGTAAGAACCGTATGGGCGAGAACCGGCTGGGCCACCGCCCCCAGGAGGGCGCCCGGCACGCGCAGGACGGTCCGGGCTGCGGGCAGACGCATCCGCGCGGCCTCCTCCTCACCATTGCATGATCATTGCGTGCGGCGGGCGCGGGCCACGGCTGCCTCGTAGTCCTAACCGACTACCCTCTCCGCACGCGTACTAACTGATCGTTCTAGGAGATCAGTTAGTACGCGTGCGGACGCCGTGGCTCTGCACCGCCCCCCGGGCGGTGGCCAGCGCCTGCGGTGAGAAGTTGATGTTGGACTGGTCCATGAAACTGAAGGCGAACAGCCCGTCCAGGCTGAGTTTGCGCACCTCGTCACCGGCGAGCAGGGCGTGCATGTCCGCGTCTCAGGCCGCCTGCGACCCCGACTTGAAATGCGCCACCATGACCGGGCCGTACTGTCCCAGCAGCTTCGTCATGTTCCGCACGTCGGTGGCGTTGGAATCGTTCCCCATCGCCTGGAAGCTCTGGAAGTCCGACGCCCGCAGCACGTCCGCGAAGTGTGTGATCAGAGAGCGGCCGCCGCCCTTCACCGGATCGTCCCAGCGGCTCTGCCAACCGCCCCAGCCCAGCGACACCCGGGCGTTGGGCGCCCCGGCATGGAAGATCTCCTGGGTCGCCAGATACCGGTCCTGCAGAGCCCGGTAGTAGTTCGTGGTCTCGGGTGTGGCGGCCCACTCGTTGGACTGGCACGGATATGTCTGCAGTTCGGTGAAGAGCGTGACGTAGAGCGCCGGGCCGTTCGCGGGTCCGGCGAAGATCGAGGCGAGCTCGCGGGCGTCGGTGAGAAAGGCGCCGGACAACGGGTACTCCCGGCCGCAGGCGGGGCCATGGGAGGTCTGGAAGGTCCCCACGCTGCCGGTGCCGTCGAGCCAGACGACGAGATGAATGCCGTGGCCGGAACGGTAGACCTCGGGAATCAGGTCCGCTCGCCACTTCCGTAGAAAGCTCAGGTCGCCCGGGCCGTTGTACCAGGTGGTGAGAAAGTCCAGGTTCCCGGCGAGCGGCGAGGCGAGGGCGCTGTCGAGCGCCGGCCCGAGACCAAAGCGCAGCTTGCCTGGCTGGGTCGCCGGGACGGGTCGGATTCCCGCCGCCAGCGCCCGGCCCCAGGGGCCGGGCCGCGGATCCCCGTCATCGGGTGGTGCATGGGCGCCGGGTGGGCCGGGAAGGCTGGCCGCGCTGGTGGGCCCTGGTCTGTCCGGGCTACTGGGCCTGGCCGCGCTGCTGCCGTCGCGGCCGCGGTGTTCGTGACCGAGGGTCGCGACAAGAACAGCACTCATGGCGAGGAGGACGAGGACGAGTGCGCCGGGATGTCGCGGCAGTCGACTACGTAGGGACACGATCCTCCTGCCGCGGTTGCCGGGTAGCGGCGAAATTGTAGTTGATTAGACGCGCATCGGAGTCATTCTTCGTGGGTGAGTCGAGCGGAGCGGGTGAGGGACTCTGACGGCGATGGTGACTTTCCGTAGTAATTTTCGCCGGGTTGTCGACGCTTGGCGTGAGCGATCTGTCGCCTAAGGGAAAATCCGCCTAGTGTCGGGTGAGCGCTCCTCCTTCCGGGTGTTCGATGATGGCGTTTCCTGACATCGCCCTGTGGCGCGCCCGGCGCGGACGCCCGTGCGGAACCCCGGCTGAGCAGGAGGAGCATGACCGCCGACCCGGATCTTCGGATGAGCACCGCTCTCATCACCGGCGCATCCTCGGGCATCGGCGCGGCGTTCGCCGAGGCATACGCGGACCGTGGAGCCCAGCTCGTCCTCGTGGCGCCGTCCGAGCCGAGGCTATGGATGGTCGCGGAGCGCCTCGGCGCCCGGTACGGCACCGAGGCGCACGTCATCGCGGTCGACCTCGCCGACGAGCGTGGTCCGGACCGCCTCGCCGAGGCGGTCGCCGAAGCGGGCCTGGAGGTCGACATCCTCGTCAACAACGCCGGGTTCGGGACACGCGGTCCCTACCACGAGCTGTCCGCCGACCGGGATCACCGTGAGGTGATGCTGAACGTGGTGGCTGTCGAACGGGTCGCGCACCTGTTCCTGCCGGGCATGGTGGCCCGGGGCCGCGGCACGGTCATCAACGTCTCCTCCACCTCGGGTTTCCAGGCCGTCCCGTACATGACCGTCTACGGGGCCTCGAAGGCCTTCGTCCTGTCGTTCTCGATCGGCCTGTGGGCCGAGAGTACCGCCGGCGGGGGGTGCGCGTCCTCGCGTTATGCCCCGGACCGACCGACACCGAGTTCTTCGAGGTGCTGGGAACCCGGATGTCCGCCGGTGGCCGGTTGCGGACCACGGACGAGGTGATCGCCACCGCGTTCCGTGCCCTCGACCGCGGCCAGCCGTACGTCATCGACGGACGGCTGAACTACCTGACCTCCAATGCCTCCCGGCTGCTGCCGCGCGGACTGGTCGCGCGGATCACCGAACGGGTACTGCGCCCCGGCCGCTCGCGGCCGCCGGACCCGTCGACGTCAGTCCGCCGAGTTCGGCCACCAGCTCGTAGGAGCGGATCCGGTCCGCCAGCCGGGTGACGTTGGTGACGACCATGACCTCGTCGGCACCCGTCTCGTCGAGCAGTGCGTCGATCCCCGCGCGAACCGTCACCGGGGAGCCGACGATGTGCGAGGCGGTGACGGCCTCCGCGATCGACTGCTCCCGCGAGGTCCACGGGTAGGCGGCGGCCTCCTCGGGCGAAGGGAACACCCCGGGGCGGCCGGTACGCAGCCGCAGCATCGCCAGCCGCTGCGGTCCGGCCAGCCACTGCGCGTGCTCGTCGTCGGCGGCACAGAGCACCGCGGCGGCGACGATCGCATACGGTCGTTCCCGACCGGGCGAGGGACGGAAGGACTTCCGGTAAAGCTCCAGCGCCGGCACCGTGTTCACCGAGCTGAAATGGTGCGCGAACGCGAACGGCAGGCCGAGCATGCCGGCCACCTGGGCGCTGTAGCCACTCGATCCCAGCAACCAGATGGGCGGTACCTCGGCCCGCGGGAACGCGGTGACGCCGCGCCTCGGGTGCGAGTCGGGGAAATCCCCCCCGGCCAGAAAGGTCGTCAGTTCGGCGAGCTGCTCGGGGAAGTCGTCGATGGCCGACAGGTCGCTGGTGCGGCGTAGAGCCCGGGCGGTCGCGGGATCGGTGCCGGGAGCACGGCCGATACCCAGATCGATCCGTCCCGGGAAGAGGGTGCCCAACGTGCCGAACTGTTCGGCGATGGCGAGTGGCGCATGGTTGGGCAGCATCACCCCACCGGACCCCACCCTGAGGGTGGTGGTGGCCGCGGCGACCTGACTGATGAGGATCGAGGTAGCCGAGCTCGCGATCCCCGGGATGCCATGATGCTCGGCCAACCAGTATCGGGTGTATCCGAGCCTTTCGGCATGTCGGGCGAGTTCGAGTGTCCCGTGGACCGCGTCGGTGGCGGGGACGCCGGTGCCCACCGGGACGAGATCCAACACGGACAGGGGGACAGGTCGGGCCGGGCTCACGGCTGGTTACAACGAAGCATCCGGCCGCGCTCTTCCCCGGGCACCCCGGGGGCCATCAGCCGCCGACCGTCTCCATGTAGTCCTCGGCCACCTCGTCGAGATCGTCCATCGGATAACCGAGGGCGACGCGCACCCGCCGCCGGCCGACCAGCAGGAGATCGAGCATGAAGTCGGGGACCGTGGCGTGCTCGCAGCGGTGGTAGCCCATGGTGAACCAGGCGTGGGCGTCGGTGAGCAGACCGATTGACTCCAGGCTCTCGGCCACGGCCTCGTAGACGCCCGGATCGACCGACCGGGACGCCTTCAGCTCGGCCCGCAGCGCGGCCGCGTCGTCCTGCTGACCGTTGCGCAGCAGGCCGTCATGCAGCCAGACGCGGGGATCGACCGGGCACTCGCCGCCGTCCGCCACCGCCGCCCGGTAGCAGCGGATCGCCTCGTCCCAGTCGTCCGCGAGCCCGTACTGGCTGCCCGCGTCGACCAGCAGGGATGCCCGGGTGACGCGTTCGCCGTGCGTCTCGCTCCGTTCGGCCAGGACCTCCAGAGTGGCTGCCGCGCCGCGATGGTCGCCGTTTCCCGCGGCCTTGAAGACGATCTCGTCTACGTCGTCATCCGAAAGGCCGTCATCCGAAAGCATGGGAATATTGTCACCCCCGGTTGTGGGGCCGGCACGCGGGCGGCGTGCTCTTCGATGGCGGTCTCACATGGTACCCGTCAGCCGGATCAGGATCGACGGGCCATCTTGAGGGTCTTCTCCAACTGCTCGCGGTCCACCTCGGCGACCCGGCCGTTCGTCGGGACGGTCGGGATGTGGCCACCGCCGAGGACGAGGTCGGTGGTGTGCCGCAGGCCCATGTCCTTCTGCTCCACGTCAAGGATGGCCTCCTCGACCCGGTAGAGCTTCTCGATCCTGGAGACCTTCGCCTCGACCTGGGCCGCGACGATGCGCAGCCGCCGTTCGGCCTTGGCCAGCCGCCGTTCGAGTCGACGGTCGACGATGTTGGGCATCGGCTCGTCCCGTTCCGTCGGGTCGTGCAGGTAGAGCTCGACCGCGACGGCGACCAGCGGGATCAACGCCTGGAACAGGATCACCGCGCCGCCGGTGCTCTCGCTGGCCGATCCCTGGGTGCGCACCAGCACGCCGGCGATGGACAGCAGCAGGAAGATCGCGGTGGTGAGGGTCAAGGCCAGCGGCGACGACTTCGACTCCACCAGTTGCTCGCGGATCTCCGGATCGATCTTGAACCGGCCCGCGTCGGCGTCGGCGAGCATCTGTTTCTGGGCCCGTGCGAGGATCGACGCCTTGATGCCGTGGGCGAGCGCCACCCCGGCGATGAACACGGCGACCCCCAGCAGGCCGCCCAGCCACCATTCGGGCCCGTACCCGCCGACGTCGGCGAGGACGGCGTAGGACTGGGCGAAGACGTAGAAGTCCAGCGCCGCGAGCACCGTCAGCACCGCGGCCCGGGCCGGGCCCGCCAGTGCCAGCGTCGGGATGCGTTCCTGCACCCCGACGCTGCGCCACAGCCGGCCCTGCTCGACCTTGTTCTTGATCAGCTCGGTCCGCCGCTCTCGGCGTTCGGCCCGGGAGTCGATCTCCATCCGGAGCTCGGCGATCAGCTCTTCCAGGGTCCGTCCGTCAGCCCGGACCGCGGCGCGGACCTCCTGGACCTCCGCGTCCTCGAGGCTCTTGAGGACCTTCGGGCGGGTCTCGGCGCCCGCCAGCGCAATGTCGGCGTCTCCCACCCGGCGGATGAGCTGCTTGGCCAGACGCCCTGGCTGGTTTCCCCTACGCAGCACCTTGGAGGTTCCTACTTTCCGATCTCGGTCCTTCCGGGTTCGACCGGCCGGGTTCGACGGGACATTCGACGAGAGGTTCCACGGAGCTGTCGGCCTCGTCGGCTGCTGGTCGGTGTGGTTGGCGTGGTCGGCCGGTCAGTCGATTGGACGGGCGAAGGTGCCGCCGACGAAGCAGAGCATGGCGCAGACGATGCCGAGCACCGAGGCGACCATCGCCTCGCGCGCACCCTGGGCCTCGTCACCGGAGAAGACCATGGTCAGTACGAGCGTGCCGACCCCGACGACCGCACCGACGGCCCCCAGCAGGAACCGTCGCTGGATGGTCTCCCGCGGCGGCAGCCTGGACAGCGCGTCGATCGGGGCGATCCGGCCGGCTCGGGCCTGGTTGCCCACACGGCGGCGGATGTCGTGCAGTCGGAAGGTGTTCCCGGTGATGAAGAAGCTGAGCGCGGTCACGATCATCGAGCCGGTGACGGAGACCTTCGCGAACGGCGACGACAGGGTCAGCCAGACCCAGATCTCCAGCACCGCGAGCATGAGCAGGCAGCTGGTGATCACGACCGTCGAGCGCATGAGGGCCGGGCTGAAATGCTGCTCCTCGGGCTCGTGAAGAACACCCATGGGTCGCCTCCTTGCGTGGGTTTCCACCGGTGCTGTCGCGATCATCAGTGGCTCGGACGTGTCGGCGTGGTGCGCGCCGCGGCGGATGCGGACGGGGTGTTCCGGGAACTCGGGTGCTCCGGCGACGGTCGCGGCCGGACTTGAGGTGGCGGTGAGGGTGGTCAGTGCAGTGCCGCTTTCGATGGGGCCGGGCTGGTCGGGGGCATGAGGATGATGACGCCGGGTGTCCGGCCGGGGCGGGGCCGTCCTAGCTGCAGTCACTGCTGATCCGTCGGCACAGCTCGCCCTTGAGGTAACGGGCGAGGTCCTGCTGCGGGCGGTCCGCTGATCCCTCGTTGACGCCGATGAAACGCACCCCGTCGTTTCCGACGGAGGTGATCTGCCGTGTCTCGAAGCACCGTTTGACCAGTGCCTCGGCGATCGACACGGAGGCCTTCTTACCGTCGACGTTGAGGCAGTCGGACTCCTGGCCGGTCCCCAGGAGGTCCGTCCAGACCAGCACGGTCACCTCGTTGACCTTCACATCGGGCGTGGAACGGACGGCGTTGATCTCGTCGTTGATGCCGGCGAGCAGGCCCGTCACGCTGCCCTTCGGGCTGACCCGCTCGGTTTGGACGATGTGGTCGATCTCCTGGCTGAGCACCTTCGACGCGGCGAGCCGGTCCTTCTCCTCGCGTCGGTCGTTGTTCCGAGTGATCTGGAACATCCGGTCACCGTGGAAGCAGTCCGAGTAGGTCATCGGGCCGCCGCCGCTGGCGACCAGCCGGATGTACTCGCCGTTCTTCAGCTCGGTGTCGAGATAGGGCTGGGTCCGGGCGGTCACCCGCCCGGCCGTCTCGGGCGAGTTGTCGGACAGGTCGAGAAGGATCAGTAGCAGGGGTGCGCCGTTGTCCGGGGCCTTCTCCTGGTATCGGGTGCAGTCCAACGGAGCGGAGGCGTCGGCCCTGCCCAGCAGACCGCCGGTGTTGCAGGCGGTGAGCATCGGCGTCGCGAGCAGCGTCGCCGCGACCAGGCCGGCGAGCAGCCTGCGCCGGGCCCGTCGCCGCGGCCCGGCAACCATCAGATCGTCCTCGGTCGCATCCTCGGCCGCCGCCGTGGAAGCGACGGGAACAGCGACGGGAACATTGCTCGTCATCGCAGCACGATCTCCACTCGGCGCCGGCTCGCGTCGGCGACGCCGTCCTGCGCGCCTTCCTCGCCCTTGCCCTCGACCTCCAGCACCGAGCCGGGGATGCCCTGAGCCGCAAGCCACGACTCGACCGCCTTGGCGCGATCCTGCGACAGCCGCAGGTTGTCCTCGGTCCGACCCAGCCCATCGCTGTACCCGATGACCGCGATGTGGCCGGGGTGTTCACGGATCGACGGCAGAATCTGCCCCAACGCGGTCACGGCCTCCCTCCGGAGCTCACTGCTGTTCGAGTCGAACAGGTAGTCGGCGCTGACCGTCGTCACCTGGCTGCCGTCCGGCTGGGTGATGAACTTGCTCAACGGTGGCAACGGATCAGCCGCGACGGCGGGCGCGATCCGGGTGGCCCGTGGCGCCGGAGCGAACGAGGCGGTGTCGCCGCCGCTGGAGGAGCACCCGGCCACGAGCCCCAGCGCCGCTGTCATGACCACGCCCGCGCACGTGCGGACGGCCGGATTGCCGCGTCGCCTGAACGTGGCATCTCCGGGTGTGGAGTGAGCGTGATACACGGTCTGCCCCTAACGGCGAATCCGGGGCTCACCATAACGGGGGGGATCGGGCCGTCTCACCGCACCCTGGGGCGTTGTTCGCATAGTGTGTCAGCCCGTCGCAGCGTTGAGTCGGTGGCCTGGTGCGCGCCGCATCCATGCTGATCGGCACCCGAGGCCCCGGAAGGGAGCTGGGTTACGAAGATCGAGGTGGAGGGGACGTATCCGCCCCGGATCGGTCCCCATTGCCCCCAGGCCCGCTCCTGGCCAGGAGGCCATTCCGGCTCGATGACGTCGAGCAGGATCAATCCCGCGGCGACGATCTCGCGGACCCGGTCGCCCATCGTGCGGTGCGTCTCGGTGTAGATCGCGCTGCCCTGCTCGTCGTGCTCGGTGTAGGCGCGTCGGTCGAAGTAGCTGTGGAAGACCCGCAGGCCGTTCTCGTCCGGGTCATCCGGCAGGCACCAGACAAACGGATGGGTCGTGGAGAACACCCAGCGGCCGCCCGGCCGCAGCACCCGGGCGATCTCCCGCATCACGGTGCCACTGTCGGCGACGAACGGGACCGCGCCGAACGCCGAGCAAGCCACGTCCACGCTGGCGGCCGCGAACGGGAGCGCCGTGGCGTCCGCCTGGACGAGTGGCACATCGATACCGGTGCGGATCCCGAGCGCGCGAGCCTGGTCCAGCTGACCGCCGGACAGGTCGAATCCCACCACCCGGGCGCCCTGCCCGCGCAGCCAGCGGGCGCACTGCGCGCCGCCGCAGCCGACTTCCAGGACCACCTTGCCGGCGACGTCGCCGAGCAACCCGATCTCGGACTCCCGCAGTCCCTCCGGGCACCAGCAGAAGTCGCTGTCGCCGAGGAACGCGCCGTGCTCCGACTGGTAGTCCGCCGCGGCATCGTCCCAGTAGAAGCGGCTCGCCCGGCGGGCCGTGCCCGGGTCGATGTCACGGTAGCCGTAGGCCGGCAGCGGCGCGGAACCGTCCTGATCGGTGTGGCTTGGGCCGGTGCGGTCGGTCGGGCCGGTGGTGCCGATGCTGTCGATTGTGCCGGTGCTGTCGGCGATGTTGTCTGGACTTTCCACGGTGACCCATGCTGGCATCCGGACCCGCGGCCACCCCGCTCGGGATGGGCGTTCAGGTCACGACCGGGGCCTGTTTACGGAGCGTGATGGGTGACGGCCGCGCCGATCACCGCGCGGTCCTCGGTGATGGTGACCGGCGTGTACACCACCATGCCGGCGGAGTTGCGGTCGACGAGACGTCCGCGGCGGCTCTCCCCGACAAGACGGGCCCGGCCCTCCAGCGACCCCACGCCCACCTCGTGGTCGGCCGGGCCGAAGGGGCCGGTACCGACCAGCCCGGCCTGCTCGGGAACCTCGGTCACGTAGATCCGCACGATCGCTCCGGGCACGGTCGTCCAGCGCAGGACGGTGCCACCCAGGGTGGAACGGGCCTCCAGATCCACCACCGCGCGCGGCCGTGCGACGACCCGCACCAGTACCTCCGCGGCACCCGACGGGGCGACGAGACTATCCGAGGCGTCCGCTCCGGCGACCCACACCTGGTAGCGGTAGATCGCGCCGGGTGCGGTGTCCTGGTCGAGGAAATAGCCGTCGGATCCGCGGAACCGGCGCTTCGCGCCCGACAGCGGGGAGGTCTCGGCGAAGGTCCGTTCGATGACGATGCAGCCCTGCCCCGGAACCGGTCGCCAGGACAGCGCGACCGCGTCGTCGATCATGCTCGCCCGCAGCGCCGTGACGGGCGGGAAGAGCGTGCGGGTCGGGGTGCGGACCGGTACGGACCGCAGCTGGTCGGATTCGCCGGACACCGTGGTGACCACCTCGTGCCAGTGCGGGACGCCCCTGGGCACGCCGGCGTCGAACAGCTCGGTGGCCGTGGTGATGCCCAGGCTGCGTTCGCGGCGGCCGCCGGGGGCCGTGGGGTCGACAAGAACACGCGACACCCGGTAGGAGGCGCCCTGCGTGGTCGATGGTTCCCATCGGAGCAGGACCGCGCCGTCCTGCTCCACCGCGGTGAGCTCCGTCGGGGCGGCAGGATGGCCGGTCTGCGGCGCGCCGGGATCGACGTGTCCGCTGGGCACCTGGCTGGGCACCTGGCTGGGCGCCGCTCTGGCGGTGGGCCCTGGATGCCAGGACAGCTCGTCAACGTGGGCCGCCCGACGCTGCGGATCGGCCTGGGCCGCCCGGGCGAGCAGCTCGCGCGCCCGGGCCGGGGTCATCCGCCGGCCGGGGTCCTTCTCCAACAGGCCGTCGAGCACCGCGGCCAGCTCGCCGGCCCGGTGCGCCTGGGCGGGCGGGTGCAGCAGGATGGCCGCGAGCATCGCGCCGAACGTGTCCCGCTCGAACGGCGGCCGGCCCTCGACGGCGAAGTACAGCGTGCCGCCCAGGCTGAACAGGTCCGCCTCGAAGGTGGCGGGCTGGTTGTTCAGCCGCTCCGGCGCCATGTAGAGGGGGGTCCCGAGGACACCGGTGACGGTGAGGGTCGGGTCGCCGTCGCCGGTGGCGATGCCGAAGTCGGTGAGCACGATCCGTCCATCGGTCCCGATCAGGACGTTCGACGGCTTGACGTCACGGTGAACGATGCCATGCGCCCGTGCCGCGACGAGGGCGTCGAGCACCGCGGTCCCGATCCGGGCGACCTCGGCAACGGGCAGGGGCCCGTCGGACCGGACCACCTCGAACAGGGACCGGGACGGCACGAGCTCCATCACGATCCAGGGCAGGCCGTTTTCCAGGAGCACGTCGAGGATGGTGACGACATGCGGATGGCCGCGAAGCTTGGCCGTATGGCGCGCCTCCCGCAGGGCGCGTTCGACCCGGCCCGCGCGTTCGGCCTCGGCGACTCCGCCGGCGAACTCGATCTCCTTGAGGGCCGCCTCGGTCTCCAGCACGGAGTCGAAGGCACGCCACACCGTCCCCATCGCACCCGCACCCAGCCGCGCGACGAGTTGGTATCGGCCCGCCACCATACGGTTGCCTACCGGAACGGTAGCCACGACACCCCCTTGGCTTCCTCCATTGTCGCAGGACAGCTTCCCAGGTGGACGGAAATATCGAGACGCTGCCGAGCAGCTCGCTCGCCGGGGTCGGGTCGGGTGACCCCGGGCTGGGCCGGGGTTGGGTCGGTCAGGACGGGTCGGGGCGTTCCGGCACGAGGTGCTGGCCGGGGGCCGCGGCGCCGTGCAGGCGCAGGGTCGCCCCGGCGGCGTCCGCGCCGGCTTCCCCACCGGTGTTCGTACGGGATGCCGGGTGGGTCGGTTCCAGGAGCCGGGGTGACCCCACCGGCTCACCCGGCCCGTCGGTTCCAGGCCGATCCCCCGGGGCCGGCCGGGACGGCGCCATGGCGCCCGCGAAGGCCGTGGCGACGGTCAGGGCGCCGGCGACCG
>NZ_CDWWXB010000069.1:0-11426 GCF_977971855.1 Frankia sp. CoWAU3
CCGGAACCACCACCTTCGTTCCCTGACGACCCGGTCGAGGGATGGCTCGGGGAGCGGGCCGGCACCGGAACCGGGGGGCGTCCCAGTGCCGCCTGTGGCCGAGTTCACCCGGACGCGCCCGGCCCGAACATGCCCTCCACCAGGCCCGGCACTAGCATCTGGGTGAGATGCGCCATCGTCTCGACGATGTGTCGGGTCGCCAGAGCGCCCCCAGACATGACCTTTCCGGCCCATCGGCTGGGCCGATCCGGAGGAGCTTTCATTGCCGAAGGCACCAGCGGGCACGCTGTACCGCGGTCGAGAGGGTATGTGGTCCTGGGTGGCCCACCGGATCACCGGTGTCCTGGTCTTCTTCTTCCTCTTCGCCCACGTGCTCGACACCGCTCTCGTCCGGGTCTCCCCCACGTCGTACAACGAGGTGATCGAGGTCTACAAGAGCCCGATCGTCAACCTGCTCGAGGTCGGCCTGGTCGCGGCGGTGCTGTACCACGCCCTCAACGGCATCCGGATCATGTTGATCGACTTCTGGGAGTCCGGCCCGAGATACCAGAAGCAGATGCTGTACGTCGAGCTCGTCATCTTCGTCGTGCTGCTGGTTGCCGCCGCCTCCCGAATGCTGCTGCACACCTTCGAGACGTTGTTCGGGAGCACGACCTGATGACGACCGCTCCCCCCGGTGGCCCGGCGGGCCCGCGCGCGCCGGAGCTCGTCGCGCCCCGCACCCCCGGGCTCTCCCGCCGACGGGGGAAGCCGGGCAGCGCCAAGGCGCGCACCAACTTCGAGCTCTACGCCTGGGTATTCATGCGGGTCAGCGGCCTGCTGTTGTTCTTTCTGGTACTCGGTCACCTGTTCATCATGAACATCCTCGACGACGGGGTGCAGCGGGTGAACTTCGGGTTCGTCGCCGGCCGCTGGGCGTCACCGTTCTGGCGCACCTGGGACCTGGTGATGCTGCTCCTGGCGGAGCTGCACGGCACCAACGGCCTGCGCACGATCATCAACGACTACGCCGGGCGGCCCCAGACCCGGTTCTGGCTGAAGACGCTGCTCTATACCTCGGCGTTCCTGGTCGTCGCCCTCGGCACCCTCGTCATCTTCACCTTCGATCCCGACATCTGAACGCGCCGGTGATCCCGTGACCCCAGCATCGGACGGATGGAGGTAGGCGTGCAGGTCCACAGGTACGACGCAGTCATCGTCGGTGCGGGTGGAGCCGGCATGCGTGCCGCCATCGAGGCGGGCACCCGCTGCCGGACCGCCGTGCTCACCAAGCTCTATCCCACCCGCTCGCACACCGGCGCGGCGCAGGGCGGCATGTGTGCCGCCCTGGCCAACGTCGAGGAGGACAACTGGGAGTGGCACACCTTCGACACGATCAAGGGCGGTGACTACCTGGTCGACCAGGATGCCGCGGAAATCATGGCGAAGGAGGCCATCGACGCTGTCCTCGACCTGGAGAAGATGGGGCTGCCGTTCAACCGGACGCCCGAGGGTCGCATCGACCAGCGCCGGTTCGGCGGCCATACCCGCGACCACGGCAAGGCCCCGGTGCGCCGCTCCTGCTACGCGGCGGACCGCACCGGGCACATGATCCTGCAGACACTGTACCAGCAGTGCGTCAAGCACGACATCGAGTTCTTCAACGAGTTCTACGTCCTCGACCTGCTACTACAGAAGGGCGCGGCGGCCGGGGTGGTCGCCTACGAGCTGAAGACCGGAGAGATCCACATCTTCCAGGCCAAGTCGGTGGTGTTCGCCACCGGCGGTTTCGGCAAGGTCTTCAAGGTCACCTCCAACGCGCACACGCTGACCGGTGACGGAATGGGTCTGGCGTTCCGGCGGGGCATCCCGCTGGAGGACATGGAGTTCTTCCAGTTTCATCCGACCGGCATCTGGAAGATGGGGATTCTCCTCACCGAGGGTGCCCGCGGCGAGGGCGGAATCCTACGCAACAAGGACGGCGAACGCTTCATGGAGCGCTACGCCCCGACCATCAAGGACCTTGCGCCACGCGACATGGTGGCTCGCGCCATCTACACCGAGATCCGTGCCGGCCGCGGCTGCGGCCCGGACGCCGACCACGTCTACCTTGACCTCACCCACCTGCCGCCGGAGCACCTCGACGCAAAGCTGCCCGACATCACCGAGTTCGCTCGGACCTATCTCGGCATCGAACCGTACAACGACCCGATCCCGATCCAGCCGACGGCGCACTACGCGATGGGCGGCATCCCGACCAACGTGGACGCGCAGGTGCTCGCGGACAACGACACGGTCGTGCCCGGTCTGTACGCGGCCGGCGAGGTGGCGTGCGTGTCCGTGCATGGCGCGAACCGGCTGGGCACCAACTCGCTGCTCGACATCAACGTATTCGGCCGGCGGGCTGGCATCGCCGCCGCCGCGTACGCGAACGCGAACGCGAACGCACAGCACGTCGACCTCCCGGAGAACCCGGCGTCGTTCGTCGAGGACCTGCTCGGGCGCCTGCGCGCGGGCGCCGGAACCGAGAACGCGGCCGCGATCCGGCGCGAACTACAGGAGTCGATGGACGTCAAGGCCTCGGTGTACCGGACGGAGGCGACGCTCAAGCAGGCACTGAGCGACATCTCCGGCCTCAAGACGCGTTACCAGCGGGTGGGCGTGTCCGACCGGGGGCGTCGCTACAACACCGAACTACTCGAAGCGGTGGAGCTCGGCTTCCTGCTGGACCTCGCCGAGGTCCTGGTCGTCGGGGCGCTGGCCCGCAACGAGTCCCGCGGCGGCCACTTCCGTGAGGACTACCCGAACCGGGACGACGTCAACTTCATGCGCCACACGATGGCCTACCGGTCGGGGCCGCTGGTGGCCGCCTCGCCGGAGGCGGAGATCCGCCTGGACTACAAGCCGGTTGTCATGACCCGCTACCAGCCGATGGAGCGCAAGTACTGATGACAGTCACCCTCAAGATCCGTCGCTACGACCCGGAGACGGTCGACGAGGCGCACTGGGAGAGCTACCAGGTGCCGTTCGATCCGAGCGACCGGCTGCTCGACGCAATCATGTGGGTCAAGTGGAACCTCGACGGGACGCTCGCCTTCCGCCGGTCCTGCGCGCACGGGGTGTGCGGCTCGGATGCGATGCGGGTCAACGGCGCCAACCGCCTCGCCTGCAAGGTGCTGGTGAAGGACCTCGGCTCGGAGATCACCATCGAACCGATCAAAGGTCTGCCGGTGGAGAAGGACCTCATCGTCGACATGGAACCGTTCTTCGACGCGTTCCGGGCAGTGAAGCCCTACCTGATCACGGACGACCACGAGCCGACCCGCGAGCGACTGCAGTCCACCGAGGACCGGGCCCGCTTCGACGACACGACCAAGTGCATCATGTGCGCGGCGTGCACCACCGCGTGCCCGGTGTTCTGGACCGACGGCGACTACTTCGGCCCGCAGGCGATCGTCGCGGCCCACCGGTTCATCTTCGACAGCCGTGACTCCGGTACCGACGAGCGCCTGGAGATCCTCAACGAACGCGAGGGGGTCTGGCGTTGCCGGACCACCTTCAACTGCACCGACGCCTGTCCACGCGGCATCCAGGTGACCAAGGCCATCCAGGAAGTCAAGCGGGCGCTGTTGTTCCGCCGCGTCTGAGCCTTCCTCCCGGCCGGTCATGCGGTGTCCACCGCGAGCGCGAACGGCAGCACCGACGGCGCTCCGGCCTGCCGGAGCAGGCGAGCGGCGACCGTCATCGTCCAGCCGGTGACGATCCGATCATCGACGAGCAGCACCGGGCCGCCGAGCTCGCCCAGGGCGGCGGCAAGGGCCGGGGAGACCGTGAACGCATCCCACAGGCCGGCGAGCCGGTGCGCGCTGTTGTGCACCTGCCCGGTGTGCGGCCCGCCGGCGACCCGGTCGAGCTGCCCCAGCAGCGGCAGGCGTCCGATGGTGGAAATGCGCTCGGCGAGGCTCGCGATGAGCCGGGGCCGGCTGCGGGACGCGATCGACACGACGGCCACCGGCCGCCGCTGCCATCCCCAACCGGCGAGCGTTGCGACCACCGCCTCGACGAGATCACCGGGAAGCGGGCCGTCGAGGGCGCCGGGCATAGCGGAGCCGGGCACAGCGAGGGTGGCAGACGTGAACATCGGGCGCAGCCGGTTGCCCCAGCCCACATCGCTGAGTCGGGCAAGCGCCCGCCCGGGCTCGGCAGCGGCCGACGCCGGGATACGCCCGGCCAGGTCGACCCCGAGCCGGCCCATCCCAGTCGGCCACATCCGCCGCGGTTCGACCGGGACGCCCGCCCGGTGCAGCTCATCCCGGGCCCGCGTCCGCGAGGACTCCGAGACCGCGGACGACCACGACCGACCGGTGCACCGGTCACACCGCCGGCAGGCCGCCGCGTGGGGATCGTCGAGCTGCCGGCGCAGGAACTCCATCCGGCAGCCGGTCGTCACGATGTAGTCGAGCATCGCCTGCTGCTCCCGAGACCGCGCCGCGGCGACACGCCGGTAACGCTCCTCGTCGTACGACCAGGGCTCACCGGTACTCACCCAGCCGCCCCTGACTCGCCGGACCGTCCCGTCGGTGTCGAGGACCTTCAGCATCTGGTCGAGTCGGCTGGGACCGAGGTCGACGGACGCGAGCAACGCCTGGGTCGACAGCGGCCGATCGGCGCCCGCGAGCACTCCGAGCACCCGGCGGACGACGTGCTCCGGCGGAAAAGAGGTGTCCGCGAAGTAGCGCCAGATGTCCCGGTCCTCAGCCGCCGGGAGGAGCACGACCTCGGCCGTGTCGAGCGCCCGGCCGGCCCGGCCGATCTGCTGGTAGTAGGAGATCGGCGACGACGGAGCTCCGAGGTGGACGACGAAGCCGAGGTCCGGCTTGTCGAAGCCCATTCCGAGCGCGCTGGTGGCGATCAGCGCCTTGACCCGGTTCGCGAGCAGATCCTCCTCGGCGACGATGCGCTCGGCCGCCTCGATGCCACCGTGATAGGTGGCGACGGCATGACCCTGACCGCGCAGAAAGATGGTCAGCTCCTCCGCCGCCGCCTTCGTCAGCGTGTAGACGATCCCCGATCCGGGCAGCTCGCCGAGATGGTCGGCGAGCCAGCCGAACCGGTGCTCGGCCTGCGGCAGCGACACGACCGCGAGCCGCAGGCTCTCCCGATCGAGACTCCCGCGTAGCACCAACGTCCCGGCGGACGCCGGGCCGGCGGGAGCGGAGGTTCCGAGCTGCTCACTGACGTCCTCGACCACGCGGGTGTTGGCGGTGGCCGTCGTGGCCAGCACCGGGACCCGCGGACGCAGCCCGGCGACGAGGGTGCGCAGCCGCCGGTAGTCGGGCCGGAAGTCGTGCCCCCAGTCGGAGATGCAGTGCGCCTCGTCGATGACGAGCAACCCGGTGGTGGCGGCGAGCTCGGGCAGGTAGTCGTCCCGGAAGGTCGGATTGTTCAGCCGCTCCGGCCCGACGAGCAGCACGTCGAGCTCGCCCGACCGCAACGCCGCGTAGACCTCGTCCCACTCGGTCACGTTGCCGGAGTGAATCTCGCCGGCGCGGATGCCCAGCCTCGCCGCGGCCGCCGCCTGGTTGCGGATGAGCGCGAGCAACGGGGAGACGATCACCGTCGGAGCAGCGCGTCCCGCTGCGCCGCGGAGCAGTGCCGTGGCGAGGAAGTACACCGCCGACTTGCCCCAACCGGTGCGCTGGACGAGCAGCACCCGGCGCCGGTGGGTCACGAGCGCGTCGATGGCCTGCCACTGGTCCTCGCGCAGCGCCGCGGCCGGCCCGGCAAGCGCCCGCAGCAGCTCCTCCGCGCGCTCCCGCAGCCCACCGGGCCCCGGGTCCGCCAGGCCCGCCGGGAACATCGGGCCCGCCGGGAACATCGGGCCCGGCCAGGCCTCCGCCCGATCCGGGGCATGCGCGACCGGCGACGCCGGGCCGGAAGCCCCCGGAAGCGCGGAGGTCGTCTCGTCTGCTGCCATGAGAGGTGTCTACCCGATGCCACCGACAAGATCGGATCGTCCCAGGTCACAGCGGGACGGAGTCACCGTGACGGCTCGGCAGATACCCGATCACGGTAGGCTTCGCCCGGCATGACCGGACAGTGCCTGTCGCCGGGTTCCACCGGTTCGTGCGGCCAGCCGCGGCACCCCCTTCCAGCCGCTCCAGGTAGGGCGCCTGACCACGCTGACTGACCCGGCGACTCGCCCACGACTCAGGAGTGCGTACACATGAGCGAACGGCTGGACGGCACCGTTGCCCTGGTGACCGGTGCGAGCAGCGGCATCGGTGAGGCGACCGCCCGCGAGCTGGCCCGGCACGGCGCCGCGATGGCGCTGGTCGCGCGGCGCGGCGACCGGCTCGAGCGCCTCGCCGCCGACATCACCGGCGCCGGCGGCACCGCCCTCCCCCTCCCGCTGGACATCACCGACCAGGCCCAGGCCGCCGACGCGGTGAAGCGCACCGTGGCGGAGCTCGGCCGGCTCGATACCGTCGTCAACAACGCCGGTATCATGCTGCCCGGGCCGATCCTCGACGCGCCGACCGAGGAGTGGGACCGGATGGTGGCCCTGAACCTGCAGGGCCTGCTGTACGTCACCCATGCGGCGCTGCCGCATCTGCTCACTGCCGCGGACGGCGGCCCCCGCCAGGTCGCGGACCTGGTGAACATCAGCTCGGTGGCGGGACGGCACGCCACCATGGGCGCCGGCATCTACAACCTCACCAAGTTCGGGGTGAACGCGTTCACCGAGTCGCTGCGCCAAGAGGTCACCGCCCGGCACGTGCGCGTCTCGGTGGTCGAACCGGGCTCCGTCGAGACCGAGCTGAGGTCCCATATCCGCGAGGAGATCCGGAATATCGTCATGCGCCGCATCGCCGACATCGAGCCGATGCAGTCCGAGGACATCGCGGACGCCGTCGCCTACATCGTCACCCGGCCGCGGCGGGTCGCGATCAACGAACTGCTCATGCGGCCCACCGAGCAGGTCGGCTGACACCGCGTCGCGCGGGAACCCCTGGCGCCGGACTGGTCGGGCGTGTCCCGGATTTTCCGGGATGCGCCGCTCCGCGCCCCGGAGTGGGCCCACGCGCTCAATCACCCAATTGGGACTCGGTGCGACCACACACGACGATCAACGCGAAGCACCCGCGCAGGTCGGCCCCTGTTTCCCAACGCCAGGAGAATCACACGGCGTAGAGCCGATCATGACACGGAGCGGTTTCGAAGACTACCGCCGCTTTCGGCATGTCAACGACCCGAATTGATCAGCCGCCTGGATGAGGCATCATCACCGGTATCGCCATGGCGGACGGCGCGTGCGCCGCGGATGCCCAGCCAGCCGACGACGGAGCCGATGGCGAGGGAAGCGACAGTCAGGACCAGGTGGACCGTGAAGAAGCCAGTCGGGCCGTCGTCCCAGGAACGATCATCCTTCCACACGTTCCGCAGGAAATTTGGCCAGATGGCCCACGTCCAGACGCCGACTGCGATCAAGAACCAGGACGCACGCTTTGAGAGGGTCACCCCTCCAGCTTCGCACCCGGGATCCCGTCGGGCTCAGGTGAGCAACATCCTAAGCTCCTCCGCCTCGATGCGCGCCTGGCGCAGAACAGAGGCGAGAGTGCCCGTCGCCAGCTCCCGGTGGAGCGGCACGATCACAACCCGAGCGCTCTCCTTGTGCCGCAGCTTGCAGTGCGAGCCACGAGTAGCGACCTCCTCGAAGCCGGCACGCCCCAGAGCCTTCACCACCTTCGCCCCGGAGATCCGAGGCAGCGCGGGTGTCACGCCGACAGGCGGATGTCCAGCGGAGCGACGATGGGACCGTCCGCGGCGGTCACGGGGAACGGCTGGTCCTCGAAGTACAGCTCCAGCGCCTCGCGAAGATTCGCCAGCGACTCCTCGACGCTGGCTCCCTGGCTGGTCACCTCGACCTCCAAAGCCCGCGCCACATACCAGTCACCCTCGTGCGTGACGACAGCCGTCAGCCGCGCCGCTCGCTCCATGGAGATCAGCCTAGCCGTCCCTGCCACACCTGGCGAAGCGCTCACCGCCACCTCCTCGACATGATCAACCAGTCCCCTGTCGACCATACGAGCAGAAGCCATCTCCAACGGCCCGAGTACACACGAGAGGCACGAGGCCACCCCCGACTCGCTGGAATACCTAGGTCATAAATGAATGCTCTACAAATTCGGCCAGATCGCCCACGTCCACACACCCACCACGATCAAGAACCAGGACGCACGCTTTGAGAGGGTCACCCCTCCAGCTTCGCACCCGCGCCACGCGGACGAGCCGACCGAGACCCGTCACACAGCGTGTAGCTGAACACAACCCACGAGCACCACGCTGCCGCGATCTCGTGACCTGTCTCATGGCCACCACCTCAAGACCACCATGATCACCGTATGCTGAAGCGCGAGAGGAGGTGGCCCGTGCACTTCACCCGCATCACAGTGAACCCGGCACAGATGGGCGGGGTCCCCTGCATCCGTGGGTTGCGCATCCCGGTAGCAACGGTCGTCGGAATGATCGCGGACGGCACGTCCGCCACCGAGGTCATCACCGAACTGCCGGACCTTGACATGGACGACATCCGCGAGGCACTCCGCTTCGCCGCCGAAGCCGTCCGCGAGCAGCAGCTTCCGCTGATCGTCCCAGCCTGACCAACGTGCGCTTCCTGCTCGACAACAACCTGTCGAACACTCTCGCGACCGGCCTGCGCGAGGCTGGGCACGACGTTCTCCATGTTCGAGACGTCAGACTCGGCGCGGCCGACGACACCACCGTCCTCGGCTTCGCGCGAGACGAGCGAAGGATTCTGATCTCAGCCGACACCGACTTCGGCGGCATCCTCGCCCGGACCGGACTCTACGGCCCTTCCGTGCTCCGTCATAGTTGGTAAAGCAAGACACACCCAGCGGGAATCGCGACCACGGCACGGACAGTCGCGCTGCGAGGTCGATCGGACAACCCGGCCCGGAGGGGCCGGCCGACGAAGAACCACGATCCGACGACCATGGCCTTCGACGTCCCGCGGCTCACGCCCGCAGGTGCTGGAGCGGCCCGGCGAAGGTCTGCATCACCTCGCTGAACGTCGTGTCGGGACGGTAGGCGGGCGGCTGGACCGATTCCCCGGCCCCGCTGCGGGCCGCTCCGAACCGCATGGTCCACAGCATCGTCTCGGCCACCGGGAGGGTGGCCACGACCGCGTCGTTCTCATCCTCCAGCTGGCCCGTCAGCCAGGAGACGCGGTCCGACTGCAGCGCGCAGACATAGATCACCTCGCCGGCCGCGTTGCCCGGGGCCGCACGCAGCCGCGCAGCCTGGTCCCCGGCGGCCAAGGCCTCGCCCAGCCGGTCGGCGACCAGCTGACGTTCCCACAGTTGCGCATCCTGGGCGATCCGGACGGCGACGCCACCGCACAGCCTCCGCTCGACGTGGATCTGCGCATCGATCTCGGTGGCCTCACCGAAGTACCACGCGAAGACGTCGGGCAACGCGGCCCGCAGCTCCGCGGCGGACGGCTGGGCCATCGCCAGCCCCGGGCACTGCGGGGACCAGGCCGACCACGAAGGCCCGTCATGCCGCACGATCAACGAGACGGGCCTACCCACGATAGATCATCTCGCGCGACTCCTCCGCCGTCCCGCCGCTTTGATCAGTATCCGCGCTTCCCTCGCTGCCCGGGAGCACTTTGCGGTAAAGGCCGGACCGATTACGCGCAACACCGGCCTGTCCCGCACAACACCGACCTCTCCCGGCCGACGGTCTGGTCACGGGCGGCACTGACACGGAGGATGCGCAAGGGATCCGCGAGGAGGGCAAGGTCGGCGGGCAAGGTCGGCGGGCAAGACAGGCAAGACGGCGGGAGGGAGGAAGCGGTGCTGGGGGCCGACGACATCCGGTGGCGCCGGATCGGACCAGACGAGGGAATGCTGTTGCGAAGGCTGCGTCTTGCCGCGCTCGCCGATGCTCCTTCGGCGTTCTGGCAGACCCTGGCCGAGGCGAGCGCGCTGCCCGCCGAGGAGTGGGACGCCCGCGCCCGCGCCGGGGCCGACTCGTCCGCCGATCTGGTGGCCATCGTCGCCGTGGCTGGCGAGGCCGCCGGGATGGTGCAGGGCTTCACCCCGGTGGGCCGTCCCTGGTTACGGGAACTCGGCGCCATGTGGGTCGCTCCCGAGGCGCGGGGCACCGGAGCCGCCGACACCCTCCTGGCCACCGCGATCGACTGGGCCCGCCAGGCGGGCGCGGAGGCGGTGAAGCTCTGGGTGGTCCCCGGGAACCGTCCGGCGCGGCGCCTCTACGCCCGCCACGGATTCCTCGTCCTGGGCGGGCCGAAACCCGTCACCGACGATCCGACCGTCAAGGTCTTCGTTCCGATGCTGCTGCCGCTGTATCCCGCCCGGCCCCCGCCGCCCGCTGACAGTCCCCGCTTCGGGTGACGTCACCGCGACCGGTATCACGGGTGCCCCGGTGGGTTAGGGAACAGCTCCGGCGGTTATCCTTGACAAGCCCCCGAAAAATCCTCTACGGAGAACCAACACGAGGAGGTGGCCGCTGTGAGTCCTGGCGGGTGCTCCAGTAAAGGCCGCTTCCTGCTCGTGGACGTCAGCCAGCACTGAATCCCGGGCCGATGAGCGCGCACCGTCGCGCCCGGCCCGCGTCCACGGAACCCGGGTAGACGACGCCCGGGGCACTGTTCGGAAGTCCGGCCTGTTCGGACGCACGGCCCTCCTGTCCGGTGCGGCCGTGCCGTCGGCGACGGCGTCTCCGCCTCGGAGACGATGGTCGCCGCTCTCCCGGCCCGACCGGTTCGTGCCGGTAGCACGGAGCCATCCTGTCCCGGCCGGGCTTCCCTGATCCGTCCGGGTCGGCAGTCGCGTGGGCCGCGAGCAGTGCACAAGCAGGTGCGGTCGATCGAAGTCGTATCGACCAGAGGTCGCCGTGGCGATGCCGCCCGCGGCCTGCTCGAGGAATGCGCGCTCGCAGCTGTCCGGCAGTGGCTGGGGCGCGCGGAGGGGGACCTTCCATGAGCATCTCAACATCGCGGACCGCGGGACGTCGTGGTGCCTGCACCGAGCGTCTCGACCTGCCCGCCTCCGGCCGGGTCACACTGATCCCCCGGGGCATGGACCGGGAATCGGTCAGTCGCTTCGCGGAGGCCATCGCCCGGTTCCTGGGAACCGGGCGCTACCTCGCCATTCAGACCTGTATCGTGATCGTCTGGATAGCCTTGAACATCGCGCTACCGCTGCTGCGGTGGGATCCCTACCCTTTCATCCTGCTGAACCTGGCCTTCTCGACTCAGGCCGCCTACGCGGCGCCGTTGATCCTGCTCGCCCAGAACCGACAGGACGACCGTGACCGTGCCTCGCTGGCCGAGGATCGGGCGGTCGCTGTACGTATGCGGGAAGACACCGAGTTTCTCGCGCGTGAGATCGCCGCGC
>NZ_CDWWXB010000069.1:11540-15734 GCF_977971855.1 Frankia sp. CoWAU3
GCGCGGCGAGCTGGCCGGCCAACTCGAATCTCTTCGCGGCGACATCGAGAGTCTGGTGCGGGACGCGGTTCACGTTCCGCCCCAGACGGCGTCGGATGAACGGGAGCCGACCGCCGCACGATCGCCGTCACGGCACGGCGGGCCGGCGCCCACGGCCGGTGGTGGCCCCCGGGAAACGAGCGACCCCGAGACCGAGGGCCTGCCCGCCACGGGCAAGCCGAACATCGGGAATCCGGAACGCCCCCGGCGGCCCAAGCACCACAAGCGCAGGAACACCACGGGTGTGAGCACGGCAGGCATCCCCCCTCGCTCCACGGACACCGGGTATGCCACCCGCACCGGGAACCGCGAAAACGGCGGTCCCGACAGGAAGACGACGCCGACCATCGCCACCGGTCCCACCCCGGAGACCACGCTCGACGACCCCACCCGGGAGGCCAGCGCGACGACGCACCTCAAGAACAGAGGAGTTACAACGCACGGGCACCATAGTCTCTCTGCCCATACGGGCTCCTCCTGGCATTCAATGGGAAAGCCGCAACCAGTGGATTCCTACCCAGGAAACGTCCACTCGCGACACGGGTCGTAACCACCCTTCTGCGGAACGGGTCAACCCAGTAGCGTTCGACAGGTGCGTGTCCCCTGCCCGCCCCGGCATGACCCGCGTCGCCTCCGCGGAAGCCTCGGGCGGGCGCTGGTGGCCGTGGCGGTCCTCGGCGCAGTCCTCACCCCGTTCCTGAAGATCGTTCCGGCGACCGCGGCCGGCCCCGCACCCACTCCCGGTCCCACGAGCGGCCTGGGTACCGCCGCGTCCCCCGCGGCCGGCCTCGGGCCGCCGGCTGCGGCCAGCGCTCCACCCGCGGTCCCGCCCACCGTCCCGCTCGCCGCACCGGCACCCACCGCCGCTTCCGACTCCGCTCCCCCGGCCGGTCTCACGGCAGCCGAGTGGCTCGTCGCGGACGCGGGAAGCGGCGCCATCCTCGCCGCCTACCGCCCACACGCCCAGGATCTCCCGGCCAGCACGATGAAAATCCTGACCGCGCTGACCGTGCTGCCCGGCCTGCCGCCGGACCGGGTCGTGACGGTCGACGAGAACGCCCCTCGGGTGGACGGCACGAAGGTCGGTCTCGTGCCGGGGGTCGGATACACCGTCCGTGACCTGGCGACCGCCATGCTGATCTCCAGCGGAAACGACGCGACCATGGCCCTGGTCCAGGCGAGCGGGGGAACTCCCGCCGTGCTGCAGCGGATGAACGCTCTAGCCAGGTCACTCGGCGCAACGGACACCGTCGCCGGTGACCCGACCGGACTGGACAGTCCCGGCCAGGTCACCAGTGTGCACGACCTAGCCGTGCTCGGTCGGGCGGCGTTGGACAACCCGACGGTGCGCGGCTACCTGACGATCCCGCGCGCCTCGCTCGCCGGCCGGGGGGGCACCCGCTTCGAGATCCAGAACCACAACGCCCTGCTGCGTTCCTACGAGGGGACTATCGGGGTGAAGAACGGCTACACCATCGCGGCCGGCGCGACGTTCGTCGGCGCGGCCACCCGCGGCGGCCACACCCTCATCGTCGCCCTGCTGCGGACGGCTCCCGCCTACGGCAAGGACGCACGCGCGCTGCTCGACTGGGGCTTCGCACACGCCAACACGGTCACCCCGGTCGGGTATCTCGCGAACCCCGGGGCGACGGCGGCGGCGTCGAGCGGGCCCGCGGGAGACCGGCCCTCCATCAGCCCGGCGGGTCCAGGGGTCGCGCCGACCGCCGGCGCGGCAACATCCTCCTCTTCCTCCTCGCGCTCCTCTTCCTCCTCGCGGCACGGAGTCGCCCGCGCGGGCGATCCTGGCAGCGGCATCGGCCCGATAACCTGGATCGCGATCGGCGGCACCGTCGTAGCATGCCTGCTCACCGCACTCACCCATCGGGCCGCCCGGGTACGCCGACACCAGCACCGGCGGCGGCACGCGGCGGCGGGCCTCCGGGACGTCGAGCGCCCGTCGGGCCGGCCACCCGCACCGCGTTACGGACACGTGTCCGTAACGCTGCGGCCGGCGGCCGGACCTGATCAGTCCGATCTGCTGGATGTCCCCGAGGGTATGCGGCGGCGCAGAAGTGCCCGTACCCGGGCGGGGAGGGGCACCGTGCCACGCGGGTTGCTCTCCGACGCCACCCGCACCGGTCCGGCCGAGGATGGCTTCGCCGACGACGGGTCGGATGAAGCAGACTCGAGCGGCGTCGAGCCGTTCTGGGAGCCGGGCACCAGGCGGCGGGAGGCCTCCGGGTTCGGCGAGCCGCTCGACCGGTAGGACTCCGGCCCCGTGGATCCCGCGCCTGCCGCGCCCGCGCTCCCCGCCGCCGCGTGGTCGGCCGCCTCGGCGACGGTATGCCGGGCTGCCGAACCGGAGGGGAAGACGTCGGAGTTGTAGGGCGCCGTCACGGTCCAGGCAGCGACGAACAGCGTCCATCGCATGACAATGTTGATCCAGATGAGCAACCCGACGATCACCGCGAACGTACCGTACACCGGATTGCTCATGGTCTGCCCGACCAGCCAGGTGCCGACGATCTTGAGGATCTCGACTCCGACGGCGCCGAGCACCGCACCCCGGACCGTCCGCACCCGGTCGGTCTGCTGCGGCAGCCGCCAGAACAGATAGAGGAAAACCGCGGTGTCGATCGCGAGGGCGATGAGCAGGGCCAGTAGGCCGGTCACCCAGGCCGCGGCGGTGCTGCCGGACAATCCGATCCAGCTCAGGAATGACCCGGTGGCCGAGGTCGAGAGGCTGGTCACGACGAGTGAGGCCAACAGAGTCAGTCCCAGTCCCGCGAGCACCGTGACATCCCGCAGCCGCCGGGTGATGATGTTACCGACATCGATGTCCTGGTGCCATACGAGACGGATGGCGTCCCGCAGCGCGCCGATCCACGCGAGTCCGGCGAGCAGGAGGCCGGCAAGACCGATAATGCCCACACCGACCTTGGCGTTGCCAATCGAGGCGACGTCGAGCTTGTCCGCCAAGCCCGGAAGATAGTCGTTGATCTGCCGGGTCAGGCTCTCCTGCACATCGGGGTACGCGTCTACGACGAAGCCGGTGACCGCGAAGGCCAGCGCGATCAGCGGGAAGAATGAAAGGAACGCGAAGTAGGTCGCCGACGCCGCGAGACGATCACCGCCATCGGCTGTGTAGCGGGAATATGCCCGGACGAGGTGATCGAGAAACGGACGTTTCCGGCGTACCGCCACAGCGGTACCGGAAACCGTCCCGACACCGGCCCGTACCGCCTGACGAGGTCCCGTCACATTCGTTACTGTCCCCCGACGGCGTGCGCTCACTCCCGAGATCCGAGTGTGGCGCGTCGCCTCCCGCCGCCCACCGGTTCCGGCCCACGCTCAGGGCGACCGAACGGGAAGAAGCGTAGTTGCCGCCAGCGCAGGTCGGCGCCTCTTTCGTACATCCCGAACCCGTTGACCTCGAACTGCGCCTGATATTCGGCGAGCGCATCAAAGGCGCGATCTAACGCGTCCTCGGCAAGATCGTGCGCGACGGTGACGTGCGGATGGTAGGCAAAGCTGAGCGGCCGGTCGAGAGGACCGGACCGTACCACCGCCGCCAGTTTCTCGCACCGGAGAATACCCATGGCGAGGGCGACGAACACGACCGGAGACAACGGCCGGAACGTGCCGGATCCCCGCAGGCGGATGGTGAACGGGGAGTTCGTCCGCGCCGCCTGCGCGAGGTGGCGCTCGATCATGGGCAGCTCCACGAACCCGACGGAGGTCGGACCCAGCAGGGTGACGTGCGGGACGATGAGGGCTGCGTTCGGGTCGCCGAGTCGCTCCCGCCAGTCCTGAAGCTCTGTGCGGTACGGCTCGGGGATGCCGATCGCCACCCCGATGTCCACCCGAGCCGCGGAACCGAGCGGATCGACCGATCCACCGGGATCAACGGCCGGGACAACCTGGACGGTATGACCGTTCACCCCCTCAGTCATGCGGGACCGGCTCCCCGACGAAAGCAGTGACGATCGCTACTCTGCGTATCCACATGCCTGCCTGCGCCGGGTGAAGAACCGGCCGTCGGGATCGGTCTCGCCGAGGAAGCATGCCGACATCATGGCCCATGAGCCACGGCCGTCCCGCGCGGACCATGGGAAGGGGATGCGGATTCCAGATCATGACCAAAAGCTGACAATG
>NZ_CDWWXB010000070.1:0-3358 GCF_977971855.1 Frankia sp. CoWAU3
GGAAGACAGGGCTAGCCGGAAACCTCAGAAGAAGCCCGCCCCGTCGCGGGTCCTGCCGGCCCCCGGCCCGGGACACCGAGCGGCCGGCCGGTCAGTCCGAGAAAGCGCCGGTCAGGCCCAGGGGGCGAGGGTGGGCCAGTCCGGCCGGCCCGGGTCCCGGCCGGCGAGCCAGCGCAGCGTCGGCCTGGTAGGCGCGTCGACGACCACGCGCCGCTGCCCGCGACCGACGGCGGTCGACGGCCGGTCCCCCGGCGCCAGCACGACGGTGATCTCCGGGGGTACTCGGGCCGGCAGCCCGCGCAGGGTCCACTCCCATTCGGCCTGGACGTAGGCCGGGCCCAGGTCCGCCCAGCCGGGACCGCCGAGATCGGCAAGATCGAGGTCGACGAGGTGTATCTCGGTCTCCCGCCAGCGGAGGAAGACCAGATCGGCAAGGGTCATCAGGCCATAGGTGGCGGTGTGCCCGAGACCCGTGCGCCAGACGTCGACCTGCACGCCGTCCCAGGCCCGCTCCAGCCGGGTCACCGCGGCCACCAGGTCGTCGCGGACGTGCGCGGCGGGCAGATCGCGACCGGCGGCGATGCCGTCCTCCCGCTGCCGCGCGCCCCCGGGGTACTGGGCCCGGATCCCACCGGCCCGGGCGGCTTCGACCATGCCGGTGTGACCGTCCGCGTTGCGGGCCAGGTGAGTGAGCAGGTGACCGACCGTCCAGCCCGGCAGGCCCGACGGACGGCGCACGACGACGTCGTCCAGCCTGCCGGCCACCTCCAGCAGACGCCGATGGGCCGCCGCGCATCCGGCGAGCCGATCGTGCGGAACCACCGAGGGGAGGTAGGAGGGACCGGACGGCGGCGACGTGTCGATGCTCGACTCCTGGGCGATGCTCACGCCCGCCCCGGGGCCGGCATCGGCTCCCGCGCCGGGAACGAGGGCGTCGGACGGTCGAGACGAGGTCGGGGTGGTCATGGTTCTACGGTGCCTCCCCACGCCACCACACGCCAGGTCAAGCCTCCTGCCAGCGTCTTTACCCGCAGATTCCTTATAGTCGGCACACTCCACGCTCAAGATCTAGGTCGCGCCCGACGCTCCCTCGATGGCCGACGTAACGCGGTGGAAACAGCTCCGAGCGAAAATACCCCGAGGAAGATACGGAAAGTATGCACACGGATACCCGACGGAAGGATGAGCGGATGTTCACGACTCCTCGCTTCCTGCAGGGCATTGTCCCCTTCGAGGGCAAAGGTCTGGATGTTCCGATTTCGCTTGGCTCGTCGTTCAGCTACGTCGTCCCAGGCGGCATCACCGCCCAGCCGCTCTACTTTCGGGGCGGTAACTCGACGGACGAGCTGATCTGCCCGATCCTCCTGCGGAACGGGATTCCCATGCGCTTCTTCCCGATCGGAGCGCGGGGTTCAATCCACGTGCCGCTGCGCGTCGTCGAGGATTTGGTACCGGAGACGCACATCGAGCTGCACCTCGCCGCCCCGGCCGGGCTGGTCGGCACCCTGGTCGTCGACGTGGGCCTAGTCGAGCTCTGAGGCCCTGAGCTGGAAGCTTTGACGGGCTGACACCTCGGGCCACCTCGGGCCGGGGTGGCAGCCCGGCCTTGCCGCGGACCTCAGCGCCCGCCGGCCGGGGCGCCCGCCGCGGAGGTCGCCTCCCGCCAGAGGTCGATCTCCTCCTTGCCCCTGCCGCGGCGCCGGACGGCGGTCAGCGCGGCTCCGGCGCTCGCCAGTAGAGCCAGCACGGTCACCTTGCGAACCATCTCGTCTCCTTCGTAGGCCACCTTCACCCAACGGTATCCCGCCCGCCGGCAACGTGGCCGGACCGGGTCGCATCGTCCTGATCAACGTCACTGCGAGCCGATCAACGCCGCAGCAGGCCACGCAGCCGGGATCGGGCCGGCCAGGACGGCGGGGGTCCCGACACCGCATAGGCCGGGAACACCCGCCCGGCCACGTCGACCAGCATTGCCACGTCGATGGGCCGAAGCACGACCCCGGCGGAGAGCACGTAGTCGGCCACCCCGGTGGTGGGCAGCAACAGCACGCCCTCGACGAGGGCCAAGCCGGCGGGAAGATCCGCGCGGGCGAAGGCTACGACCGGCTGGACCTCCAGCTGCCAGCCCGCCGGCAGTTCCGCGAGGAGCTGCGCGGTGGCCTCCTCGCCCATCCACGCGACCAGCCCCAGCATCGCCCGCAATGGAACCTTGCCGGCCCAGACCCCGGCGGTGTTCTGGCGGATCGGTCCCGGATGGGCGTCGGTCTCGATCACCCAGGCCCCGGATGGCCCGATGACGAGATGGTCGATATTGCCGGCCGAGTCGGCCAGCGCACGGTCGTGCAGGACGGTGTAGCCGGCCCGGGCCAGACGGTCCAACGCCCGTGCGGTGCTGCGTTCGGCCTCCGCGTCCTCGCGCCAGGCCTCGATCTCCGGCGGGGACCGGAGAAACCGGGTCGCCGCGACGAGGACCACCACGACGGCCGAGATGATCGCGAGCTGCACGGCCACGAGCGCGGGCAGCCCGACCAGGAGGATGACCACGGCGACGACGAGGGTGACGGCACCCGCCGTGGCCCCGGCGACGGCCATCGCCCGCCGTTTATGATCGCTGCGCTCGGCGACGTAGAGCTGCTTGCGCCGCAGGTACTCGGCCATGGCCGAACGTCCCGCTGACTGCCGATCGGACACGTCCGCGGTCACCACCTCCCGGCGCCGTCACGACGCCGTTGCGCTCGGCGTTGTCTCCGGGTCCGGAACCGGCTCCGCTGTCAGTCAATCACGGCGCGCTGCCGACTCCCGGTCCGTCCCGGTCACCATTCCATCGAATACACAACAGCGACAGGGTCAAAGGCGTGGAATATGCGAGGGAGAAGCACGTTGAAAACACATCTATACCACCCATCGGCGAGACGGCCGAGGCGACACCGGGTACGGCGGCCGGGTAGGGGGCCGGCGGCGCAGGGGAGAACCCACCGGAGGCCGCCGTCGGGCGCGGTGTCGAACAGTTGCAGTGCCGGAGAGGAGCCACAGGATGCCACGCCACGTGACACCCGAGGGGATCCGGAATGACGAGCCGCAGCCACCACACCCTCACTCACAGCCGCAGCGGCGGGCGATCGACACCGACCAGGTATGGGCCTTCGCGGCCGGCTGCGTCACGCCGGTCCACGGGACAGGCGATGAGGCGGCCTACGGGAACGACCGCGGGAACGACCGCAAGGACACCCGGGGGAACGGCGGCCCGACGGTACCGGGAAGATGCGTCGGCATCGAGACGGAGTGGTTGATCGTCGACACGCAGGCAGTCCACTGTCTGATCCCGCCGGCCCGCACGCTGGCGTCCCTCGCCCGGATT
>NZ_CDWWXB010000070.1:3842-10692 GCF_977971855.1 Frankia sp. CoWAU3
CCCGGGACCACCCCGGGTCCCGGCGGGCCGGTCCTGCCCGGGGGCAGCCGCATCACCTTCGAGCCCGGCGGCCAGCTGGAGCTGTCCGGGCCGCCGGCCGAGCTCACCGCGGCCGTGCGGGCGAGCTCCGCCGATCTGAACCTGGTCCGCTCCGCCCTGGCGGTCGACGGCCTGGCCCTCGTCGGCATGGGGGTCGATCCCCTGCGCGTCGGGATGCGGCAGACCAGCGCGTCCCGGTACGCGGCGATGGAGGAGCATTTCCGGACCGGGGGCGGGGCGTCCGGCACGGTGATGATGTACTCGACCGCCTCCGTCCAGGTCAACCTGGACCTCGGCGGCTCGCCTGCCGAGGCGGCGCGGCGGTTCCAACTCGTCCACGCTCTCGGCCCGGTCCTCACCGCCCTGTTCGCCGCCTCACCCGCGTACGCCGGCCGCCGGACCGGATGGCGGTCGACCCGCCAGGCGGTGTGGGACGGCATCGACGCGAGCCGAACCCGGCCCGTCGCGGCCGCTCTCACGGCCCCGGGGTCCGGCGACACCGAGCCCGATCTCGTCGACCTGTGGGCGCGGTACCTGCTCGACGCCAAGCTGATGATGGTCGAGAATCCCGCCGGGGCCGGCAACCCCGAAGACGATCATCATTTCATCCCGGTCCGGGACGACTCAACCTTCGGGGACTGGCTCGCCGGCCGCGGCCCGGTCACCCGTCCCCCGACCCCCGAGGATCTCTCCTACCATGCGACCACGGTGTTCCCCCCGGTCCGACCGCGTGGCTGGTGGGAACTGCGCTACCTCGACGCGCAGCCGGGTGACGGCTGGCAGGCTGCCGTCGCGATGCCGACGGTACTGCTTGACGACCCGGTCGCCGCGGACGGAGCGTTCGAGGCGTGCCTGGCCGTCGCGCATCGCTGGCCGGCCGCGGCGATGCTCGGCATGGCCGACGAGCCCCTGCGACGCGCGGCGGTGCGCTGCGTCGACCTGGCCGTGAGCGCCCTGCGCCGCGGCGGCGCGACCGATCTCGCCGAGACGGTCGAGTCGTTCGCCGGACGCTACCTCGACCGCGGCCGATGTCCGGCCGACGAACTGACCGAACGACTTCTCGCGATCGGCCCGGCCGGTCTGCTGCGTGAGGAGGCCCACCGGTGCGTCTCACTCGTCTGACCCGGTCCCCGGCATCCCCAGCCGCCCAGGCCGACCGGGAGACCGCCGCCGACCAGGAGACCGCCGCCGACCGGGATACGAAGCCGATCACCGCCGACACCGTCGCCGACGCCCTGCGGACCGCACGCCAGCGTTCACTCACGTACACCGACATCGCCGCGGAGGATCTCCTCCGCCAGCACTCGCCGCTGATGTCCCCGCTGGTCTGGGACCTCGCCCACGTCGGCAACTACGAGGATCTCTGGCTGGTGCGCGCGCTGGCCGGCGGCACCGGGACGCGGCCGGGGCTCGACGACATCTACGACGCGTTCCGGCACAGCCGCGCGAGCCGCAGCCGGCTGGCCCTGCTCGGCCCCGCCGAGACCAGGGCGTACCTGCACGAGGTCCGCGGCCGCACTCTCGACCTCCTCGACCGGTTCGGACCCGACCGGTTCGGACCGATGGCTGGCGCAGGCGCGGAAACCACTGCCGTACCGGAGCGGGAACGGCTGCTCGCCGACGGCTTCGTCTACGGCATGGTCGTGCAGCACGAGCACATGCACGACGAGACAATGCTCGCCACGCACCAGCTCCGCCAGGGACCGCCGGTACTTGCTCCCGGCGCGGCGCCACCGCCCGGCCGCCGGGTGCCGCGGCCGGAGGTCCTCGTGCCGGGCGGCGAGTTCACCCTCGGCACCAGTATCCATCCCTGGGCCTTCGACAACGAGGGTCCCGCCCACCGCGTCCACCTCCCCGCGTTCTGGATCGACACCCTCCCCGTCTCCAACCGGGCGCAGGTCGCCTTCATCGACGCCGGCGGATACGACGACGAGCGGCTCTGGTCGGCGGCGGGATGGGAATGGCGCCAGACGGAGGGCCTGAGCGCGCCCGCGTTCTGGTGGCGCGAGGGCGGCACCTGGCTGCGCCGCCGGTTCGGCCGGGTCGAGCCGGTTCCCCTCGACGAGCCGGTCCAGCACGTGTGCTGGTACGAGGCCGAGGCGCATGCCCGCTGGGCCGGCAGGCGGCTGCCGACCGAGGCCGAGTGGGAGAAGGCCGCCGCCTACGACCCGGTCACCGGACGTTCACGGCGGTATCCGTGGGGAGACACCGATCCGACTCCGGAGCGTGCCAATCTGGGCAACTGGACGAGCGGCCCGGCCCCGCTGGGGGCCTATCCCGCGGGCGCGAGTCCCTGCGGAGCCGAACAGATGATCGGGGACGTCTGGGAATGGACGGCGAGCGGGTTCACGCCGTACCCGGGCTTCGCGTCTTATCCCTACCGGGAGTACAGCGAGGTCTTCTTCCCGAAGGCCGGGCGGGAGTCGTCCTTCCGCGTCCTGCGCGGGGGCAGCTGGGCGACGGACGCCGTCGCCGTCCGCGCCACGTTCCGGAACTGGGATTACCCGATCCGCCGGCAGATCTTCGCCGGATTCCGGCTGGCCCGCGACGCCGGGTGACGAACGAGCACGCGTGCGAAGGAGACCTCGGTGTGCCGGCACCTCGCCTGGATCGGAACGCCACGGACCCTGGCGGGGCTGACCCTGGAGCGTCCGTACAGCCTGCTGCGCCAGTCGTGGTCGCCGAGGCGGATGCGCCACGGCACGGTGAACGCCGACGGGTTCGGAGTCGGCTGGTACGCCCCGGCGCTGCGGGCGGCGCCGGCCCGGTTCCGCCGGGCCGTGCCGATGTGGACGGACGCCTCGTACGCCTCGATCGCCGGCGCGGTCGCCTCCGGCTGCGTGCTGGCTGCCGTGCGTAGCGCCACCGTCGGCATGCCGATCGAAGAGAGCGCGACGGCTCCCTTCACCGACGGCCACCGGCTGCTCAGCCACAACGGCCGGGTCGACCCGGTGGCCGTCCGGCGGATGCTGCGCGACCGGCCCGGCGCTCCGGTCCCGGACTCGACGTGCGACTCCGCGCTGCTCGCCTCGCTGGTGTGGGAGCACGCCGGGAAGCGTCCGCTCGCCGAGGCGGTCGCCGAGGTCGTGCTGTCGCTGGACGCGGCGGGTTCGGGCGAGCGGGCCCGGCTGAACCTGCTGGTGGTGGATGGAACCCAGATCGTGGCGACCGCCTGGCGGGACAGCCTGTCATACCGGAGGGAGAAGGATGGAATCCTGGTCGCAAGCGAACCAGACGATGACGAACCGGGCTGGGTGGACGTTCCGGACCATCACCTCCTGGTAGCCGACACACACCAAGTCACTCTTCGTAACATGATCTCCTAGATCAGTTACCGTGGGTTGCACCACGTTGATGGAGGGTACATCCATGACACCAAGGACTCCGACAACCACCCGAGCGGATGATGCCGTCCCCGAGGGGACGGGCGCGAACGGCACGGCGGAGATCCCGTTCCCGGGCCTCTCCGTCGACCGCCACCTGCACGAGTCGGATCGCGCCGTCACGCTGGCCCGCGACGTGCTCGCCGGCCTCACCGCGAGCCCCCGCGAGCTGCCGCCGAAGTGGTTCTACGACACCACCGGCGGCATGCTGTTCGACAAGATCACCCGGTTGGCGGAGTACTACCCGACCCGGCGGGAACGGGCCATCCTGGTCAGTTACGCCGACGAGATCGCGGCTGCCTGTCCGGCCGACACCCTCGTCGAGCTGGGATCGGGAACCTCCGACAAGACCAGGCTGCTGCTCGACGCACTGCGGGCGGCCGGCAACCTCCGCCGTTTCATCCCCTTCGATGTCGACGAGGCGGCCCTGGTGCGGGCAGGTCGCGGAATCCTCACCACCTACCCGGGGCTCTCCGTGGCGGCCGTGGTCGGGGACTTCGAACGGCATCTGCACCAGTTGCCCCGAGGTGGCCATCGGCTGCTCGCCTTCCTCGGCGGCACGGTCGGCAATCTGCGCCCTGCGCAGCGGCAGAACCTCCTCCGTACGCTGCGCGAGCAGGCCGGGAGCTCCGACGCCCTGCTGCTGGGAACGGACCTCGTCAAGGACGTCGACCGCCTCGTCGCCGCGTACGACGACGGTGCCGGGGTCACCGCCGCTTTCAACCGTAATGTGCTGACGGTGATCAACCGGGAGCTCGGGGGCGACTTCGACATCCGCGGATTCGCGCATGTGGCGGTCTGGAACGCCGAGAACTCCTGGATCGAGATGCGGCTACGTTCCGTTCGGGAGCAGCGCGTCTCGATCGCGACCCTCGCCGTCACGGCCGATTTCCAACCGGGCGAGGAGATCCTCACCGAGATCAGCGCCAAGTTCACCCTGGACGGCATCGCCTCGGAGCTTGCGCTGGCGGGCTGGGCGGTGGCGCGGCAGTGGACGGATCCCGATGGGGATTTTGCCGTGACGCTCGCGACGCCGTCGTCCGCCCCCTCCGCCGTCCCGGTCTGAGCCAGGCCCGGTCCGAACCCGTCCCGGTCCGAACCCGTCCCGGTCTGAGCCAGGCCCGGTCCGAGCCGGGCCCGCCCGGACGCCGCCTCATCAGCCGCCGAGCAGACCGACGTCGCGCGCGGCACCGGTGGAGGCCGAGGTCGCCATCGCCGCATAGGCCCGCAGCGCCATGGACACCGGCCGTTCCCGCCCGGTGGGACGGTAGCCGCCGGCCGCCTCCAGCGCCGCGCGTCGGCTCGCCAGCTCCTCGTCGGAGACCACGAGCTCCAGCCGGCGGGCCGGGATGTCGATCTCGATGATGTCCCCGTCGCGGACCAGGGCGATCCTCCCGCCGTGGGCCGCCTCCGGGGAGACGTGACCGATCGACAGTCCGGAGCTCCCGCCGGAGAACCGGCCGTCGGTGATCAGGGCGCACTTCGGGCCGAGACCGCGGCCCTTGAGGAACGCGGTGGGGTAGAGCATCTCCTGCATCCCCGGACCGCCGCGAGGGCCCTCGTAGCGGACGATGATCACATTCCCGGCCTTGACCCGCCCGGTGAGGATGGTGTCGACCGCTTCTTCCTGGCTCTCGACCACGAGCGCCGGGCCGCGGAAGGTCCACTGGCCCTCGTCCACACCGGCCGTCTTCACGACGGCGCCCTCGACGGCCAGGTTGCCGAACAGCACCGCGAGCCCACCCTCGGCGGAGTAGGCGTGCTCGACCGAACGGATGCAACCGTCCCTGGCGTCGGTGTCGAGGGTGTCCCACCGATTGGTGGAGCTGAACGGCTCGATCGTGCGCACGCCACCCGGCGCCGCGTGGAACAGCTCGATCGCGTCCGGCGAGGGGCTCGGGCCGCGGACGTCCCAGCGGTCGAGGAACTCGCGCAGGCTCGCGGAGTGCACCGTGTGCGGGTCCGGGTCGAGCAGCCCGGCCCGGTCGAGCTCGCCGAGGATCGCGGGGATGCCGCCCGCCCGGTGGACGTCCTCCATGTAGTAACGGGTGGAGCTCGGCGCCACCTTGCACAGGCAGGGGACGGTGCGGGAGATCTGGTCGATGTCGGCGAGGGTGACGTCAACGCCGGCCTCGACGGCGGCGGCCAACAGATGCAGCACGGTGTTCGTCGAACCGCCCATTGCCACATCGACCGCGAAGGCGTTACGGAAGGCGGCGGCGGTCGCGATCGACCGGGGCAGGACCGCCTCGTCGTCCTTCTCGTAATAGCGCCGCGCCAGGTCGACCACGAGGCGCCCGGCCTCGACGAACAGCTCACGGCGGGCGGCGGCGGTGGCCAGGGTCGACCCGTTGCCGGGCAGAGACAGCCCGATCGCCTCGGTCAGGCAGTTCATCGAGTTCGCCGTGAACATGCCGGAGCAGGATCCACACGTCGGGCAGGCCGAACGCTCGATCGTCGACAGGTCGCCGTCCGAGACGTCCGGGTTGACCGCCGCCGACATCGCGGTGATGAGGTCCAGCCTGGACCGAGCCGTGCCGCCGGAGATGACCGCGTTGCCCGACTCCATCGCTCCACCGGAGACGAACACGGTCGGGATGTTCAGCCGCAGTGCCGCGAGCAACATCCCCGGGGTGATCTTGTCGCAGTTGGAGATGCAGACCAGGGCGTCGGCGCAGTGGGCGTTCACCATGTACTCGACACTGTCGGCGATGAGCTCGCGGGACGGCAGCGAGTAGAGCATCCCGCCATGCCCCATCGCGATGCCGTCGTCCACGGCAATGGTGTTGAACTCGCGCGCCACCCCACCGGCCTCGGCCACCGCCCCGGCCACCAGCGAGCCAAGGTTACGCAAGTGCACATGCCCCGGGACGAACTCGGTGAAGCTGTTAGCCACGGCGACGATCGGCTTGCCAAAGTCGTCGTCGGTCATCCCGGTCGCGCGCCACAGGGCGCGGGCGCCGGCCATGTTCCGGCCGTGGGTGGTGGTGCGGGAGCGCAGGGCGGGCATCTCGACCTCGAAGATCAATCCAGTGGCACTGCTGGCGGGGACCGCCGGCACTGACAGACGATGACACGACGGTACGCCACCGCACGGACGGGTCCAGCCTACCGTGTCGCGCCGGCCGGCCGGGCTGCGAACGACGAGCGACGGAATCAGGCGCCAGAGACCAGGAACCGGACCAGAAATCAAGAACCCGCGATCAGGAATCAGGGTCCGCCTCGGCCGGTGGCGGGGACGGGGGCGCGCCGGGTGGTAGGCCCCCCGGTCTGGGCCCACTGGGCGGAACGGCCCAGGGGTAGCCGGCGATCCGCCGACCGGCCCCGCGACCGCCGTCCGGTGCCGCCCGATGACCCGCGGGCCCCGGCTGATGCCCCGGCTGACCGGGGCGACCGGGATCACCCGCCCCACCCGGACCGTCTTCTCC
>NZ_CDWWXB010000070.1:10901-11770 GCF_977971855.1 Frankia sp. CoWAU3
GGATATTCGCTTACGCGGCCGGATCAGCCCCGCCCGGGCGGGGCTGATCCGGCCGCGTAAGCGAATATCCGGCGGTCTCGGGATACCCGGATGGACCTCTCGCGACCGGCCCGGCCTGCGGCATGGGGGGGTACGGGTGGCCGGGCTGATGCGGATAACCCGACGGCACCGGTGGGCCGGGGTAACCCGGCTGCCCCGGCTGGACCGGGCCGCCACGTCGCCTGCTCGCCACCTGCCGCGTGCCCAGTGGCCGGTGCCGGCGCCACTGCCGCCGAACAGCCCAGAGGAGGGCCAGGGATGCGACGGCGCCGGCCGCCGGCGCGACGTCGTGGCCGGCGTCCAGCACCAGCAGGTAGAGGGCCATCAGCCCGCTGAAGACGTAGCCGGTGACGAAGAACGCGAAGGGCCGCAGGTTCAGCCGGCTCACCACGTCCGTGTTCCGGAGCAGGATCGCCGGCACCAGCCAGATGAGGAAACCGAAGAAGAGCGCCGTAAGCGGCGCGAAAAACAGGTACCCGAGGAACGCTGCCATGATCAGAGGTCCGGCGGTCGTCGAGGGTCAGGCCGGGCCGGGAGCGGCGGGGACGTCTGCGCTGTGCGCCACCGTCGGGGTGCCGTCGAAGTACGGGCCGAGGGCGGCACGCCAGCGGACAAACCGCTCCGACTCCCGGAAGTTCGTCAGATGGGCGTCCAGGCTGTCCCACTCGACGAGCAGCACGAAACTCGACGGTGACTCGACCCCGCGGGTCATCCGCGCGGAACGACAGCCCGGCGTGCCGACGAGCTCCGCACGCACCCCGTGATACGCGGCGACGAAATCCTCCTCGCTGCCCGGTTTGATGTCGAACCGGGCAACTTCGAGGACCGCT
>NZ_CDWWXB010000070.1:12130-15883 GCF_977971855.1 Frankia sp. CoWAU3
CCCGCCTCTCACTCGCCATGGATGATCCTGAAACTCATACCGCCCAGTCTGGCAGCATCGGGAGATCTGCGGTCCGCCAACATGAACCATGACCACGCCAAACACACCCGGGCGCCCACCCGGCCCGCCGCCGGGCCGCTGGCGCTCTCCACCCGTGGGCCTCGTCCCGCTCCCGGGCCGAGAATTCAGTTCGCCATGTCGACGAACCGTGAGTAATGACCCTGGAAGGCGACGGTGACGGTGCCAGTTGGCCCGTTGCGGTGCTTGGCGATGATGAGGTCCGCCTCGCCGGCGCGCGCCGACTCCTTCTCGACCGTGTCCTCCCGGTACAGCAGGATCACCGCGTCGGCGTCCTGCTCCAGGCTTCCGGACTCGCGCAGGTCGGAGACCTGGGGACGCTTATCGGCCCGCTGCTCGGAGGCGCGGTTGAGCTGGGAGATGGCGACCACCGGAACGTCGAGCTCCTTGGCGAGCAGCTTCAGCGACCGCGAGATCTCGCTGACCTCCTGCTGACGGTTCTCCACTTTCTTGGGCGACGACATCAGCTGCAGGTAGTCGAGGATCACCAGACGCAGCTCGTTGCGCTGCTTCAACCGCCGGGCCTTCGCCCGGACCTCCATCATCGTCAGGTGCGGGCTGTCGTCGATGAACAGCGGGGCCTCCGCGACCTCGCCTATCCGGCGGGCCAGGCGACCCCAGTCGTCGTCGGTGAGCCGGCCCGTGCGGATGTTCTGCAGGGACACCCGCGCCTCGGCGGACAACAGCCGCATGGTGATCTCCATGCGGCTCATCTCCAGCGAAAAGATGACCGACGCCATCCCGTTCTTGATCGACGCCGCCCGGGCGAAGTCCAGGCCGAGGGTCGACTTGCCCACGGCAGGCCTGGCCGCGACGATCCACAGCTGGCCGCCGTGCAGGCCGTTGGTCAGCTCGTCGAGGTCGACGAAACCGGTGGGCACCCCGGTCAGCGAACCGTCGTGCCCCTGGATGGACTCGATCTCCTCCAACGCCGGGTTGAGCAGCTCCCCCAGCGGCAGGTAGTCCTCGTTCGCCCGGCGCTCGGTCACCTCGTACACGGCCGCCTGGGCGCGGTCGACGACGTCGCTGACGTCCGGAGCCGCGCCGTAGGCGAGCTGCACGATGCGGGTGCCGGCCTCCGCGAGGCGGCGCAGGATCGCCTTCTCCGCGACGATACGGGCGTAGTACCCAGCGTTGGCCGCGGTGGGCACGCTCGAGATGAGGGTGTGCATGTAGGCCGGACCGCCCACCCGTTCGAGCAGATCGCGGCGGCTGAGCTCGGCGGCGACGCTGATGACGTCCGCAGGCTCCCCCCGGCCGTAGAGATCGCCGATGACCTCGTACACGAGGCCGTGCGCGGGACGGTAGAAGTCACCCGTCCGCAGGACCTCGACAACGTCGGCGATGGCGTCTTTCGACAGCAGCATGCCGCCGAGCACACTCTGCTCAGCGGGCAGGTCGTGCGGGGGAGTCCGGTCGAACTCTGCGCTCCCACCGGAACCACGCGAGATCTCGGTGACGCTCACGACGCACCCTCCCGGGACTCTCGTAGACCCGCATTCGAACGAATGTTCGTACAGATCGGAACCGCTGTCAACGAACCGCTCCGCCCCCGACCGGCCGGGGCTCCCAGCAGGGACCGAACGGGCGGCGCCCGGTGAGCCTCTCGCCGGGCGCCGCCCGCGTCGCCGAAGGAGACCTGGCCCGATCAGGCTAGAAGTACCTTCCTCGGCCTGGAGGGTCCGACCTTACGGACCGGCGGGTACACCCACCAAAAAGTTATCCACAGGCCCTTGTGGAAAAGCTGTGGGTAACCGGCCGAAACCTGGGGAGGACATCGGGACGGAAACCGGAGACCTGTGGACACCCGAGACCACAACCTCGACGAAACCTAGCTGGCAGGCGCCTGCATCCCGAGTGCCCTGTGGATGAGAAAAAGTTTCGGATCTGGTCGTCGCCCCTTGCCCCACGCACAACGGGCTCCCCTGGCCGACCACCTGAGACGGTCGGCCAGGGGAGCCCGTACAGCGAGCGCGGCGGTACAGCGGGAGAAACGGCGGATGCCACCCCGTCAGACCCGCCACCCCGTCAGACCCGCCTGACCTCGGGCCCATCCGGCCGCGATCAGGCCCGCCCTGCCCTGGTCAGGCCTGCGTGACCTGGAGCTTCACGGTCGCGGTCACCTCGGGATGCAGATGCACGGCGACGGTGTAGGCGCCCAGGGACTTGATCGGCGTGGTGAGCTCGACGCGGCGCCGGTCGAGCTCGGGGCCACCCGCGGCGGTCACCGCCTCCACCACATCGGCCGCCGTCACGGAACCGAACAGGCGGCCTTCCTTGCCCGCCCGGCTGGTCAGCTCGACCTTGAGGCCACCGAGCTGACCGGCGATCTCCTGAGCGTGCCCGAGATCACGAACCGCGCGGGCCGACCGGGCCCGCTTGATCTGCTCGACCTGACGCTCCGCGCCCTTGGTCGCGAGGATCGCGTACCGGCGGGGCACGAGGTAGTTACGCCCGTACCCGTTCGCGACCTCCACAATGTCACCCGGGCTGCCGAGACCGGGGACCTCCTGGGTCAGGATGAGCTTCATTGCCACCCCTTACCGGGCCGAGGCGGTGTAGGGCAGCAGCGCCATCTCGCGGCTGTTCTTCACCGCCGTCGCCACGTCGCGCTGGTGCTGGCTGCAGTTACCGCTCACCCGACGGGCCCGGATTTTACCCCGGTCGGAGATGTACTTGCGCAGCAGCGAAGTGTCCTTGAAGTCGATGTAGTCGACCTTGTCCTTGCAGAAAACGCAAACCTTCTTCTTGGGCTTGCGCACGGCCGCCTTGGCCATGGGTGTGCTCCTACCTCGTTGTGTCGTTCGCGAGGACGACGACCGGCCGCTCAAAACGGTGGCTCGTCGGAGTAGCCGCCGGCCGGTTGCGACCAGGGGTCATCGATGGGTGCTCCACCACTACCGCCGCCGTAGCCGCCGCCGGCCGGAACGCCCGCGGGAACACCGGCAGGTGCGCCGGGGGGCGCGCCGGCAGGCGCGCCGTAGCCGCCTCCGCCACCGCCACCGTAACCGCCACCGCCCCCGTAACCGCCGCCACCAGCACCGCCACCGCCACGCGCGGCCTTGACGACCTTGGCGGTGGCGTAGCGCAGGCTCGGACCGATCTCGTCGACGTCGAGCTCGATCACGGTGCGCTTCTCACCCTCGCGGGTCTCGAACGACCGCTGCTTGAGGCGGCCGGTGACGATGACCCGAGCGCCCTTCTGCAGCGATTCGGCGACGTGCTCCGCCGCCTGGCGCCAGATGGAGCAGCGCAGGAACAGCGCCTCGCCGTCCTTCCACTCGTTGGTCTGGCGGTCGAGGGTGCGCGGCGTGGATGCGACGGTGAAGCTGGCGACCGCGGCACCGTTCGGGGTAAACCTCAGTTCGGGGTCGTTGGCTAGGTTGCCGACGACGGTGATGACGGTTTCACCGGCCATGGGCACTCTCCCGGAGATCGGCGGCCCACGACGGCAGGGGGACTGCCGTCGCAGCGGACCGGATCATGCCGCCGCCCGGCGGCTCTGACGTGGCTTCTTCGGCTCTGGAAGCCGGATGACCTTGGTGCGGATGACCGACTCGTTGAGGACGAGCTGACGGTCGAGCTCGGCGACGACGTCGGGCTCCGCATGCAGGTCGATGACGGCGTAGATGCCTTCGTGACTCTTGGCGATCTCGTAGGCGAGCCGGCGCCGGC
>NZ_CDWWXB010000070.1:16342-17115 GCF_977971855.1 Frankia sp. CoWAU3
GCCCTGACGGACGACACCGAGGTACTGGTCGAGAGAGGGCGCGACAGTGCGTTCCTCGAGGTCAGCATCGAGGATCACCATGAGCTCATAATGACGTGCCAAGGCTGAACCCACCTCCTGTGGACTCTGGCGGCCACGGATCTTCCGTGGCAGGAGGGACCGCGACCGGAACCTGTGCCGTCTCGAACGTGCTCGACGCGATGGATCTGGGAGGGAACCGCCCGTCAGCACATCCGGACGATCATCAGGGCACGCGGGCCACCCGGAGCCGCGCCGACCAATCATGACGAGTGGTCGGCCTGGACCAGCGAATGGACACACGTACACCGGCGCACGGCATGTCCGGCCGAGCTTACTCGATTCCCCCGGGGGCCCTGGCGGCCCCGACCACGAGAACCACGCGAAGCCACGCCGTGAACACCCCGGCGAGGCAGACGAGGTTCACCGTGACCAGGAGGCCACGCATGTGCCGGGAGGGGGAGGGATCCGCGAGGGCGAACACGAGCACCGCGAGCGCCGCGGCGACCGCGACCACCGCGAGCATGCGGGCAGCCGGCTGCGGACCGACGCGCCCGGACCCGGAACCGCCGTGGCCGCCCGGGGAAGAGTCGTGGTCGCTCCCGGACGGGTCGCCGCCGACGTCCCCGGTGCCGGGCTCGGGCTGACCCGGCTGGACATCCTGCCTGTCCACAGCATTGCCTCCCGTAGTTCCAAACGCCGAAGGCGAGGCGACGGAAACCCCGCACGGCCCAGGGCCGCGCAGAGATCACGCT
>NZ_CDWWXB010000071.1:0-4475 GCF_977971855.1 Frankia sp. CoWAU3
GGAAGACAGGGCTAGCGCCACTGCCACTGCCCACCACCGCCGGGCAGCACCACCGCCGGGCAGCACGGTTCCTCCTACTTTCCCCCCGGCCGGAACGTCCCGCGGACCGGTGGCTGCGCCCGAAGGTGGGGTGTGATGCCTCGCCGGGTGTCACACGTGGCGCAGGGACCGGACGCCGCGGGGCAGGACTTCCCCGAACGACCCCGAACGACCCCGGACGGCTGGGGACAACCGGGGACGACCGCACCGAGCCCACGGGGTGGTTCCGCCCACAGCTTGTGGAAAACGTTGTGGACAGCCTGCGGTCGGAACGGTGGAGCGGCAGTGGACAGCCTGTGGATAACTCGGGGACGGCCTGTGGAGGGACAACGTGGTCCTTGTGGACGCAGATCGGGCCTGGGGATAACCACTGCGCGCATGCACAGATCCACCCACAAGATTTGCACCGGCCAACAACCCTCTGACCTGCAGAAACAGAGGTTATCCCCAGTGTCCACACCCCCTACTACTACGACCAACTAGATCTTTCTAAGAATGATCAAAAGCTCTTAGTACTAGGGGGTGTGGACAACGGCTCCAGCGCGGGTCCGAGCGCCCTACGTGCCGCGACTCGGCCCCGGGCAAGCACCCGGGGCGCGGCCGACCGCTCGTCAGCGCCTGCTGGCACTCTGAGATGCTGGTCGGTGTTCCCTGCGGGGTGACTCCGAACAACCGGAGGGAACGACAGGAGGCCTAACCATGAAGTTCCGGGTGGAACGGGACGAATTCACCGAAGCGGTCGCCTGGACCGCACGCACGTTGCCGAGCCGGCCGACCACCCAGTTGCAGGTGCTCTCGGGTCTGCTCCTCGACGCGACCGGACCGATACTCAAGATCGCCGCGTACGACTACGAGGTGGCCGCCCAGTGCACGGTGCACGCAACCGTGTCGGAGGAGGGGCGCGGGCTCGTCAACGGCAAACTGCTCGCGGAGATCACCCGGGCGCTGCCTGCGGCACCGGTCGATCTGGGCATCGACGGCACCCGCCTGGTGATCACTTGTGGCAATGCTCGGTTCGCGTTGCCGATGCTGCCGGTGGACGACTACCCCGCCCTTCCGGCCATGCCCCCGATCACGGGGCACATCGAGGGATCCGCGTTCGCCGCGGCGGTCTCACAGGTGGCGATCGCGGCCGGTCGTGACGACACGCTGCCGGTCCTCACCGGGGTCCGTATCGAGATCGAGGGGGACACTCTCACCCTCGCCGCGACCGACCGTTACCGGCTCGCCGTGCGGACGCTGAAGTGGCGACCGTCGGAGACAGCCGCCGGGCTCGATGAGGACGGTGTGACCGGTGTGGACGGCCCCCCGCCCACACCGGTCACTGTCGCTCTCGTGCCGGCCCGCACCCTGCTCGACACCGCGAAGTCGTTGTCGGGTTCGGGGGTGGAGGTATCCATCGCGCTCGGGACCGGCCCCTCCGGCGAGACGCTGGCCGGTTTCGCCGGCTCGACCCGGCAGACGACGACCCGGTTGCTCGACGGAAGCTTCCCGCCCTACCGCAAGCTGTTGCCGGACAGTTCGCCGTTGATCGCGCAGCTGGAGATCGCCCCGTTGCAGGAGGCCGTCAAACGGGTGGCGCTGGTCGCCGCGAAGACCGCACCGGTGCAGCTGACGTTCTCCCCGGACCACCTCGTGCTGGAGGCCGGGACTGGCGGTGAGGCGCAGGCGACGGAGACCCTCCCGGTGACCTACGACGGGCCGGAGCTGTCCGTGGCGTTCAACCCGTCGTACCTGCTCGACGCACTCGGGGCGCTGGAGTCGGACGTCGCACGGATCGGTTTCGCCAGCGCGGAGGACCCGGCGGTGGCGGCGAACAAGCCGGCGATCCTGACCGGGAAGGCCGACGACGGCGAGGTCCCCGACTACCGGTACCTGCTGATGCCGATCCGCCTGCACGGGTGACGTGCACCTCACGCACCTGTCCCTCGTCGACTTCCGCTCCTACCCGGCCCTTGACCTGACTCTGGGTCCGGGAGTGGCCACCTTCGTGGGTGGTAACGGCCAGGGGAAGACCAACGTGATTGAGGCGATCAGCTACGTCGCCACGTTGGCCAGCCACCGGGTCGCCGGGAACGCCCCGCTGGTCCGTGACGGCGCGTCTCGGGCGGTCATCCGCGCCAGGATCGTCCGGGGTGACCGGGCCGCGCTGGTGGAGATCGAGATCGTTCCGGGAAAGGCGAACCGGGCCCGGTTGAACCGGGCTCCCGTCGCCCGGCCGCGTGACATCGTCGGTCTGCTGTGCACCGTGCTGTTCGCCCCGGAGGACCTGGCCCTGGTGAAGGGGGATCCGGCGCAGCGTCGTCAGTTCCTCGACGAGCTGCTGATCGCCCGGACCCCGAGGATGGCCGCGGTCCTCGGCGACTACGACCGGGTCCTCAAACAACGATCGACCCTGCTACGCACCGCCGGGACGGCCCGGCGAGCTGGGGGGCAGGGAGATCTGCGCACCCTCGATGTCTGGGACGGGTACCTGGCCGCGCATGGCGCCGAGGTGCTGGCCACGCGGTTGGCACTCGTCGACGCGTTGCGGCCGGCCGTGGCCGCGGCGTACGAGGCCGTCGCCGGCGCCGAGTCCGCTACCGCGCTGGACTACCGTTCCAGCGTCACCCTCCCGGACATCTTGCATGCGTCCGGTCCACCCGGTCCACCGGGCCAGCCAGAGCACCCGGGCGCGGGTCGGCCGGGTCCGGCGGCACCGGATCGGACCATGCTGGCGGAGGCGATCCGCGCCGATCTGGAGGCCGCCCGGCCACGGGAGGTCGAACGGGGGATGACGCTGGTCGGTCCGCACCGCGACGATCTGCTCTTGTCGATCAACGGACTCCCGGCCCGTGGCTACGCAAGTCACGGCGAGTCCTGGTCCCTCGCCCTCGCGCTCAAGCTGGCCTCGTTCGACCTGCTGCGTGCCGATGACCGCGAGCCGGTCCTGCTCCTGGACGACGTCTTCGCCGAATTGGACACGCGTCGCCGCGGTCGGCTCGCGGAACTCGTCGCCTCCGCGGAGCAGGTGCTGGTCACAGCCGCGGTCGAAACCGACGTTCCCACGGAGCTGACCGGGGTGCGGTACGCCGTCGCCGGAGGAGAGGTCCAGCATGCCCACTGAGCGCCCGGACCCCCGGGACCATCCCACCGTGCCCGGGTCCACCGTGCCCGGGCGGTCCCGGGGAGGGGCCGGGCGCCGCGGGAAGACCGAGGGGCCGGACGGCACCGCAGCCCACGGAGCGGACCTGGCTCGGGAGATTCTCGCCCAGGTCAAACGGGACGCGCGGGAGCGTGGGCGGGGACGGTGGGGCGCCGACCACACCGCCCGCCACCCGGCCGGGCCCGGCACTGCTCGCGGTGGCGGGATGCCGGGTGCCGACGGCGGCACGTGGGCCGATGAGGACGCCTCCGCCGGCGCCACCGGGACGGGCGGCCCGTGGGGCCCGGGCTCTCGGGCCCGCCTCGGTGCCCGGCGGGCCGACCCGTCGGACGACCAGGCGCCCCGCCGACCGCGGATGCCGGGCATCGCCCCGCCCGGCCGGGAATGGCGCGAACCGGTCGATTTCGGGACGGCGATCAACCGGCTGCTGGCGGACCGTGGCTGGAAGGCTCAGGCGAGCGACGCGAACGTCCTGGCCCGATGGGATGCCATCGTCGGGCCGGACATCGCCGACCACTGCACCCCGGTGTCCCTGCGTGACGGAGACCTGGAACTTGTCGCGGAGTCGACCGCCTGGGCGACCCAGCTGCGCATGCTGTCCCGGCAGCTCCTCGGCATCCTGCACCGGGAGCTCGGTCCACACGTGGTCCGCCGGATCGTCGTGCGTGGCCCGACGGCGCCGTCCTGGCGGCACGGGTCCATCCGAACCGGCGGTCGAGGACCCCGCGACACCTATGGCTGAGGCCGGCCGGTCGGCTGCTGCCCGCCTGACGTCCCGGTGCTCCTTGGCGCCTGGATCGTGCCTGTGGTATCCGTCGGTGCTGCTGGGGCGATCATGATGGCTCCGCGGGATCGCGGTGTCGGTGACAGTCGTGGAGGCGCGCCAAGGCGGTCGGAGGAGTCGGTCCGGTAGGGGGGGTTGGCCATCCCCATGTGCGTGGCGCTGCGCAGACGCCAGGGGGCTCCCTGCGTCCGCTATGGCGGGTTGCCGGGTAGACTGGTGGATACTTCCGCCCAGAGCGAGGGGACCCGCCGCGTGGCCTACGATGCAAGTTCGATCAAGGTTCTCGAAGGTCTTGACGCGGTTCGCAAGCGTCCGGGCATGTACATCGGCTCCACTGGAGAGCGTGGACTGCATCATCTCGTCTACGAGGTCGTGGACAACGCGGTGGACGAGGCCCTCGCCGGTTACTGCGACACCATCACCGTGACGCTGCTTGCCGACGGCGGGGTGCGGGTCACCGACAACGGCCGCGGCATTCCCGTCGGCATGCATCCCACCGAGAAGCGG
>NZ_CDWWXB010000071.1:4603-7838 GCF_977971855.1 Frankia sp. CoWAU3
AAGTTCGACGGCAAATCGTACGCGGTGTCCGGCGGGCTGCACGGAGTCGGCGTCAGCGTGGTCAACGCGCTGTCCACCCGGCTCGACGTGGAGATCCACCTGGATGGGCACGTCTGGTTCCAGCCGTACGTGGCGACCCGCCCGGACAAGCCGCTGGCCAAGACCGGTACCACCCGCAGGACCGGGACGTCGGTCACCTTCTGGGCGGATCCGACGATCTTCGAGACCACCGAGTACAAGTACGAGACGCTCTCCCGCCGCCTGCAGGAGATGGCCTTCCTGAACAAGGGGCTGTCGATCACACTCGTCGACGAGCGTGACGAGGAACGCGTGGCGGTCACCTACAAGTACGCCAACGGCCTGGTCGACTTCGTCGGTCACCTCAACGCCACGAAGGACACCATCCACCGCAGCGTGATCTCGCTGGAGTCGAAGGGCGTGGGCATCGAGGCCGAGCTCGCGATGCAGTGGAACGGCGGCTACACCGAGTCGGTCTACACCTTCGCGAACACCATCAACACCCACGAGGGCGGCACCCACGAGGAGGGCTTCCGGGCTGCGTTGACCAGCGCCGTCAACGCCTACGCCAAGGACCAGAACCTGCTCAAGCCGGTGAAGGCCGGGGCCAAGAACAGCGACGAGCGGCTCTCCGGCGACGACATCCGGGAGGGCCTTACCGCGATCATCTCGGTGAAGCTCGCGCAGCCGCAGTTCGAGGGCCAGACCAAGACCAAGCTCGGCAACACCGAGGCCAAGAAGTTCGTCCAGGAGATGTGCTACTCAGCGCTCAAGGACTGGTTCGAGGTCAACCGCACCGAGGCTCGGGCCATCGTCAGCAAGGCGCTCGACGCCCAGCGGGCCCGCATCGCCGCCCGTCAGGCCCGCGATCTGACCCGGCGCAAGGGTCTGCTCGGCGGCACCGGCCTGCCGGGCAAGCTCGCCGACTGCCAGTACACCGATCCCGAGCGGTGCGAGCTGTACATCGTCGAGGGTGACTCGGCGGGTGGGTCGGCCAAGGGTGGTCGAGACTCGAAGTTCCAGGCGATCCTCCCGCTGCGAGGAAAGATCCTCAACGTCGAGAAGGCCCGCATCGACCGCGTCCTGAAGAACACCGAGGTCCAGGCCCTCATCCAGGCGCTGGGTACCGGCATCCACGACGATTTCGACACCGCGAAACTGCGCTATCACAAGATCGTTCTGATGGCGGACGCCGACGTCGACGGCCAGCACATCCGGACCCTGCTGCTGACGCTGCTGTTCCGGTTCATGCGCCCGCTGGTTGAGGCCGGTCACGTGTTTCTGGCGCAGCCGCCGCTCTACAAGATCAAATGGGGTAGGGAGGACTGGGAGTACGCCTACTCCGATCGGGAGCGCGACGGGCTGGTCGCCCGCGGGGTGGAGTCCGGGCGCAAGCTGCCCAAGGATGCCATCCAGCGCTTCAAGGGTCTCGGCGAGATGAACGCCACCGAGCTGTGGGACACCACCATGGACCCGGACCGGCGCATCCTGCTGCAGGTCACGCTCGACGACGCGGCGGTCGCCGACGAGTTGTTCTCCGTGCTCATGGGGGAGGATGTCGACGCGCGTCGCAGCTTCATCCAACGTAATGCCAAGGACGTGCGTTTTCTGGACATCTGACCCGGCCGTCTCGCGTGCCTCGGACCGGCCGTCGGTGACCCCTCAGGTCGGTCCGGGCGCTGCGATCCCGACGGTCCGGCCCGGCGAACGGAGGGCTCCGGATCCCGCCCGCCGTCGGGTCCACCCGGCCCCGTCGCCCGGGGCACCCGTCCCGCCCTGACGCTCTGACGACTGCTCCCACTGCCCTGGAAGGACCCCGTGGTCGACGTCCTACCTCCTCCCCCCGGCGACCGCATCGAGCCCATCGGCATCGAAGTCGAGATGCAGCGGTCGTATCTCGACTACGCCATGTCGGTCATCGTCGGCCGTGCGCTGCCGGAGGTACGCGACGGGCTCAAGCCCGTCCACCGCCGGGTCCTCTACGCCATGTACGACGGCGGCTACCGCCCCGACCGCGGGTACTTCAAGTGCTCCCGCGTGGTCGGGGACGTCATGGGTAACTACCACCCCCATGGCGACACGGCGATCTACGACACCCTCGTCCGGCTCGCGCAGGGCTGGTCGTTGCGCTACCCGCTGGTCGACGGGAACGGCAACTTCGGCTCGCCCGGCAACGATCCGCCCGCCGCCATGCGGTACACTGAGGCGCGGATGGCGGCCTTGGCGATGGAGATGTTGCGTGACATCGACCAGGAGACGGTCGACTTCGCCCCGAACTACGACGGGCGTTCGCAGGAGCCGCTTGTTCTGCCCAGCCGGTTCCCGAACCTGCTCGTCAACGGCGCCGGCGGCATCGCGGTTGGCATGGCGACGAACATCCCGCCGCACAACCTGCGCGAGGTCGCGAAGGGCGTGCGGTGGGCACTCGACCACCCGGACGCGAGCGACTCCGAGCTGCTTGAGGCGCTGATCGGCCTGATCAAGGGTCCGGACTTCCCGACCTCGGGGCTCATCGTCGGCCGTAACGGCATCGAGGAGGCCTACCGTACCGGCCGCGGCAGCATCCGGATGCGGGCGGTGGTGAACGTCGAGGAGAACAAGGGCCGCACCCAGCTCGTCGTCACCGAGCTGCCCTACCAGGTGAACCCGGACAACCTCGCCGAGAAGATCGCCGAACTGGTCCGGGACAACAGGGTCACCGGTATCGCCGACGTCCGGGACGAGACCTCGGCGCGCATCGGCCAACGGCTGGTCATCGACCTCAAGCGCGACGCCGTCGCCAAGGTCGTGCTCAACAACCTCTACAAGCACACCCAGCTCCAGGACACCTTCGGCGTCAACATGCTGGCGATCGTCGACGGCGTGCCGCGTACCCTGCGCCTGGACCAGATGGTCCGCTACTACGTCGAGCACCAGATCGACGTCATCGTCCGCCGGACCCGCTATCAGCTGCGCAAGGCCCGCGAGCGGCTGCACGTCCTGGACGGTCTGCTGATCGCGCTGGATCACCTCGACGAGGTCATCAACCTCATCCGCAACGCCGAGTCGGCGGACGTGGCCCGCGGCCAGCTGATGGAACGCTTCTCGCTGTCGGAGATCCAGGCCACCGCCATCCTCGACATGCAGCTGCGCCGGCTCGCCGCCCTGGAACGTCAGCGGATCATCGACGAGGCGGCCGAACTTCGCGCGAAGATCTCCGATCTGGAGGCGATCCTGG
>NZ_CDWWXB010000071.1:8396-16007 GCF_977971855.1 Frankia sp. CoWAU3
GCGGCGCTGCGCGAGGACGACATCGTCGAGCACTTCTTCGTCACGACCACCCACCACTGGCTGCTGTTTTTCACGAACAAGGGTCGGGTGTACCGGGCGAAGGCGCACGAGCTGCCCGAGCAGGCCAGGTCGGCCAAGGGCCAGCACGTCGCGAACATCCTGGCCTTCGGACAGGATGAGCGGATCGCCGAGGTCATCGCGGTCAAGGACTACGAGGCCGCCCCCTACCTGGTCCTGGCGACCAAGCGCGGGCTGTGCAAGAAGACCGCGCTGCATGACTTCGACTCGAACCGGGCCGGTGGCCTGGTGGCGATCAACCTACGCGACGACGACGAGCTGATCGCCGCCCGGCTCGTGGCGCCCGGCGACGATCTGCTCCTGGTCAGCCGCAACGCCCAGTCGATCCGGTTCCACGCCGACGACGAGCAGCTGCGGCCGATGGGCCGGGCGACCTCGGGTGTGATCGGTATGCGGTTCGATGCCGAGGACGAACTGCTGTCCATGGACGTTGTCGTGCCGGGTACGACGGCGGATCTGCTCGTCGCCACCTCCGGTGGATACGCGAAGCGGACGCCGCTGGCCGAGTACCCGGTGCAGGGCCGTGGTGGCAAGGGCGTGCTGACCGCTAAGATCGTCTCGACTCGCGGTGGTCTGGTGGGGGCACTCGTCGTCGATCCCGACGACCAGCTCTACGCCATCGCCTCCAACGGGGGTGTATTGCGGACCGTTGCCAAGGATGTACGGCGGGCGCAGCGGCAGACCATGGGAGTCCGGCTCATCGATCTGGAGTCCGGGGTGCAGGTTGTCGGAGTCGCACGTAATGCTGATGCGGAGGACACCGACGCTCGTATTGACGCCGGGCCCCAGGAAAGCTGAGAGCGAGCCCCGAGAGGCTGACGATCTCGTGGTCGTGGCCACCCACGCCGAGAACGACGCCGCCCGAGGGGACGGGTGTGCGCGGGACCCGTGCACACCGTCAGGACTGAACCGGGAGAGTCCGTGAGTGACAGTCAGGAAGACCGGCCAGCCCGGTCGGCGGTCTACCGCGGCCCCTCCTCGGCCGCCGGGGCGGAGGGATCGCGTGCCACCGAGCAGTCCCGCCGGCCGAGCGGAGGGGACGGGGCCGGCCCACGGTCCACGGTGAGACCCGCTTCCGTTGGTTCCTCCGGTGCTGGCGGCGCGGCCAGAGGCGCGAGCTCCTCCGGCCCGGATTCCGCGGGTTCCGCCGGTGTTTCCGATTCCGCCGGGCGTGATTCGGAAGCCGGCAGCCGGGCCGGCGCCGGGACGGCGTCGGGACGCGCGGCGGACGCCGCGGGCCGCTCGTTGTCGCTGCGGGACGGCCGTGGGGAGGACGCCGGCAGCGAGACGGTGAAGGTGCCCGCGGCCGGCGGTGGGCCCGAGTCCGGTAATCCGTTCTTCCAGCGGCCCGGGCGGTCCGGTCGGCCCGTGGAGGAGTGGGAGGGCGGCCGCGGCCCGGCCGGAGGCGCGGCGGACGCGCTGCGGTCCTCCGCCGGGGGGCCGACGGGTTCGATTGGGTCGTCGAAGGTCGGGTCGTCGAAGGCCGGGTCGTCAAAAGCCCATTCGGCTGAACCCGGCTCGTCGGCGTCGGGTGCGGGTTCGGCGGGTTCGGCGGGTTCGGCGGGTTCGGCGGCGTCCCGCTCCGGATCGGTCCCCGACGGGGCGAAGTCTCCCTTGTCCTCGCGGTCCTTGTCCACCTCTTCCGCGGGCGCGTCGGGCGCAGGGTCGTCGGCTGGCACCTCCACGGGACGTGCCAGCGGAACGTCGTCGGTGTCCCCATCCGGGTCGGCTCGTACCGGGGCCGCTGGAACCGACTCCGACGAGGCGGGCTTGGCTACCCGGAAACTCGGCTCGGCCGCCGTATCGTCGCCGGCGAAGCCCCTCGGCCCAGCGCCACCCGGACCCGGTCGAGCCACGCCAGGGGGGCCGGCAGTTCGCGTGGAGCCCCCGGCCGAGTGGCCACGGGAGACCGACACCATCTCCCTGGTCCGCCCGCCCAGCATGACGAGGAGCCATACCACGAAGCCCGACAGGAACCGTGCCGCGCCCGAGCGCATGCCCGCCCCCGATCCGGTACGCCCCGCCGCGCCGGGTCCGGCGGGGGGGAGGTCCGGCGGTGCCGGCCCCACGGCGGCCTACGACCGGCCGCTCGCGGCGCCGGAGTCCGCGGGTACCACCACGACGGGTGCTCTGAACAGCGTGACCACGACCTCCCCCGGTGCGCTCGACGACCAGTTCGAACCGGTCTCCGCTGAGCGGGCGGGTGCCGGTCACTCCCCTGGCCGGTCCGGTTCCGGCTCGTCCGGTTCCGCCCGCCCGCCCGGTCAGGGCCGGCGGGCCAAGCTCAAGCTGTCCAAGGTCAATCCTCTCACGGTGACCCGGGTCAGCTTCGCGTTCTCCCTCTGCGTCTTTGTGGTTCTGCTCGTCGCGATCGCCGTGCTGTGGTTCGTCCTGAACTCGATCGGCGTGTTCGACAGCGTCTCCGACGCGGCCGATACCCTGACCGACAGCAGCAGCACCGACATCCGAGGATGGCTGTCGTTCGGCCGGGCAATGCAGATCAGCTTGCTCATCGGGGCGATCAACGTCATCCTCATGACCGCGCTGTCCACGCTCGGTGCCCTGCTCTACAACCTCTGCGCCGAGATGATCGGCGGCGTCGAGCTGACTTTGAGTGATCAGTAGCTTGGAGGGACGGCGGCGGTCCCACTCCTGCGCCGCCGTCCTGTATTCTTGCACTCGCAGCACGGACCTATAGCTCAGTCGGTTAGAGCGCTTCCCTGATAAGGAAGAGGTCGGTGGTTCAAGTCCACCTAGGTCCACGCGCTGGTCGATCATGCTCGTTGCCCTCTGGGCGGCTTCGCCGTGGCCGTTATGCTGGTCGGGGGGCCAAGCCCCCCGACCCCCCGTGTTGCGCCTTCGGCGCTCGCCGTGCCCGGTGGGATGGTCGGGCCGTCGGTGGCGAGGTCTGAGAGCGGGCCCGGGCCGACGTGCTGCGGGAGGTCGCGGGCAACGCCATAGGGCCGATTCCCGGCTGCATAAACCGTCCACCGGTGATCCGGGAAGATCCCCGCGCCTGCGGGATAAAGCGGACACAAAACCCTCTGGATGGGCAAGTCTCCCTCGTTGCCGCAGATCTTGGACTCACGACGAAGAGTCCTAGTGTGACGCAGAGCACGCAGTCAGGGCACAGTGTCGGCCCATTTCAGTGAAGATCGGCACTCAATATCCTAATGTGCCAGGAAGCGGCGCCACCCTCGACGTCGAGGAACCAGGACATGGCCCGAGACGGACGGAGGGCGCACAGTTGCGGATTGCGTTGTTGTCGTACCGGAGTCTGCCCACCTGCGGTGGCCAGGGTGTGTACGTCCGACATCTGTCCCGCGAACTGGTCGCCCTGGGGCACCGCGTCCAGGTGGTGAGCGGGCCGCCGTACCCGGTGCTTGAGGAGGGTGTCGGCCTCACCGAACTGCCCAGCCTCGATCTCTACCGGGACTCCGACCCGTTCCGGTGGCCCGGACTGGCCGAGTTCCACGGCCTGCCGGACGTCGTCGAGTTCGCCATGATGCGGACCGGCCAGTTCTCCGAGCCGCTCGCCTTCAGCCTGCGTGCCTGCCAGGCCCTGCGCCCCAGGGCATCCGGGGGTCGGCCGCCGTTCGACATCGTCCATGACAACCAGGGGCTGGGATACGGCCTGCTGGCGCTGCGGGCAGCCCTGCGCCCGTACCGGATCCCGGTCGTGGGCACCGTGCATCATCCGATCACGGTCGATCGCCGCCTGCACCTCGCCGCGGCGACCACCTTCACCTCCCGGCTGGGCCTGCGCCGGTGGTACTCGTTCCTCCCGATGCAGGCCCGGGTCGCGCGGGGGCTGGATGGCATTGTCATCCCGTCGGAGAGCTCCCGGCGAGAGATCATCGCGGACATGGACCTCCCCACGACGGTCATGCGCACGGTTCCCTTGGGAGTCGACGCCGACGTCTTCACGCCGGCGCCCGCGGGCAATCCGGCGGTTCCGGGCCGTGTCGTCGTCGTGACCAGCGCCGATGTTCCGCTCAAGGGCCTGCTTGTCCTGCTCGAGGCGCTCGCGAAGCTGCGGGTGGATCGCTCGGCGCACCTGGTCTGCGTCGGCAAGGTCCGCGAAGGGGGAACGGCCCAGCGCCAGGTCGCCGAGCTGGGCCTGGCCGACGCCGTGACGTTCCGTTCCAACATGCCGGAACCGGAGCTGGTGGACCTGTTGCGCTCCGCCGAGGTCGCAGTCGTTCCCTCGCTTTACGAGGGGTTCAGCCTGCCCGCCGTCGAGGAGATGGCCTGCGGGATCCCGCTGGTCGCCACCACCGCCGGGGCGTTGCCCGAGGTCGCCGGTCCGGACGGGGAGGCCGCGTTGCTGGTCCCACCGGGGGATGCGGGAGCCCTGGCGGACGCCATCGGTTCCCTGCTCGATGATCCCGAACGACGGGCCCGAATGGGTGCCGCCGGGCGCCGCCGGGTGGAGGCGCGGTTCTCCTGGCGGGCGGCCGCCGCGGCCACCGCGGACTGGTACGCCGAGCGGATCGCGGCGGTCGGCGGGACGCCCACCTCCCCGGCCCCGGCCCCGGCCCCGGGACCGGCGGCCCAGTGGACGCCGGCACCGCTATCCACACCCGGCGCCGTCACACCCGGCGCCGCGGCGTCCGCACCGGCGTCGTCGACGCTGACCGGCTGACGGCCGACGCATGCTGACCGTCGACTTCGACCAGTTTCCCGTCTCCGCGGGCTGCCGGCTGCTCGACCTGGGCTGCGGCGCCGGACGGCACACGTTCGAGGCGTTCCGACGGGGCGCCGAGGTCATCGCGCTGGACCACTCCGCCGGCGAGGTCGCCGGCGTCAACGCGATGCTCGCCGCGATGGCTCTGGAGGGACAGGCTCCGCCCAAGGCGAAGGCCGCCGGAGTGCGCGGTGACGCGCTGGCGCTGCCGTTCGCCGACGGCACCTTCGACCGGATCATCGCCGCCGAGGTGCTCGAACACCTGCCCGCCGACACGGCGGCGATGACGGAGATCGCCCGGGTGCTACGGCCCGGGGGGTGGGTGGCGGTCACCGTCCCGAACCGGTTCTCCGAGCAGGTGTGCTGGAGCCTGTCGACGGCTTATCACAGCGTCGAGGGGGGCCATGTCCGCATCTACCGCCGGGACGAGCTTCGTGACCGGTTGATCGCGGTGGGACTGGAACCGGCCGGCACCCATTTCGCACACGCCCTGCACGCCCCGTACTGGTGGCTGCGCTGTCTCGTCGGTGTCCACGACGACGACCATCCGGCGACGCGGCTTTACCACCGGCTGCTGGTGTGGGACATGATGCGCCGTCCCCGCATCACCCGGCTCGCCGAGCGGGCCCTCAATCCGATCATCGGCAAGAGCATCGTGCTGTATTTGAGGAAACCGGAGGTAACGCGTGCGGCCGGTTGAGTCTGCTCCGGTCCTGACCCCCGAGGCGCTCACCGCGACCGCGACCGCGATCGCCGTCGTCCAGGAGCCGGACGGTGCCATCCCCTGGTATCCCGGTGGCCACACCGACCCGTGGGATCATCTCGAATGCGCCATGGCCCTCGACCTCGGCGGCCTGGTCGACGCCGCCGACGCCGCGTGGGCCTGGCTGTGCCGCAACCAGCGGCCGGATGGATCCTGGGCGACGAGCTACGTCGGCGGCGCGGTCAAGGAGGACTTCGCCGACAGCAACCAGTGCGCCTATGTCGCCACCGCCGCCTGGCACCGCTGGTTGGCCACCGGTGACCGCGCCTTCCTCACGAGGATCTGGCCGGTCGTCGAGGCAGCCCTGGGCTTCGTCGTCGACATGCAGAGCCCGACCGGACAGATCTGGTGGGCCCGGTCGTCGGACGGTGTCGACTACCCCGAGGCCCTGCTGACGGGATGCTCCAGCACGTTGCACAGCCTGCGCTGCGGGATGGCGCTCGCAGCCCTGGTCGGGGAGGTGCCACCGGCCTGGGAACGGGCGACCGGCGCGCTGCGGCACACCCTCGTCGCTCACCCAGAGTACTTCGCCCCTCGCGACCGGTGGTCGATGGACTGGTACTACCCGGTGATCGGCGGAGCGCTGCGCCGGTCCGCGGGTCGGTCCCGGCTCACCAGCCGGTGGAACGACTTCGTCGTCGACGGTCTGGGCATCCGCTGCGTGGCCGACGAGCCCTGGGTCACGGGGGCCGAGACCTGCGAACTAGCCATCGCCCTGCATCTCGTGGGCGAGACCGCCGCGGCGACCAAGTTGGTCACGGACATGCAGCACCTGCGGCACGCCGACGGGAGCTACTGGACGGGCTGGCAGTTCGAGACCGCGACGTTCTGGCCGGCCGAACAGTCGACCTGGACCGCGGCGGCGGTGATCCTCGCGGTCGACACGTTGGCCGGCGGGGTCACCGAGACCCTCTTCCGCGGCGACGGCCTCCCCGAGGGGATCTGTGTCCTCGACAAGGAGTCCGACGAGCCTCGGCAGGGCGGCAGGCGGCTTCCGGAGTCGCGGACGGGGGTGGTGACGGAGCCGGGAACGGAGCCGGGGACGGGGGTGGTGACGCCCGCCGAACGCCGGCTTCCTCGGCAGCGGCCGGCATGCGGATGCCGCTCAGTCGACGCGGCGTAGGACGCGCAGCGAACCCGCGCACGACAGCTCGCGGAAGCCCTCCGTCAGCGCCCGCACCAAGACGTGGTAAGGCGCCTGGCCCCCGTCCGCCGGGTCCGGAAAGACGTCGTGGATGGCCAGGAGACCGCCGGGCCGCACGTGGCAGGCCCAGGCCCCGTAGTCCGCCTGGGCCTGCTCCTCGGTGTGCCCGCCGTCGAGGAAGAGCAGGTCGGCCGGGGTCGACCACCATCGCCCCACCCGTTCGGAGCGGCCGACGACCGCCGTCACGACGTCCTCGACGCCCGCGTCCTCCAGCGTCCGCCGCAGGAAGGGCAGCGTGTCCAGCCGGCCGCTACGCGGGTCGACGAGATCGGCGTCGTGGTACTCCCACCCGGGTTGGTTCTCCTCCGACCCGCGATGATGATCCACGGTGATCACCGTCGCTCCCACCGTCCGGGCGGCTGCGGCCAGGTACAGGGTCGACTTACCGCAGTAGGTGCCGACCTCGCAGATCAGGCCGCCGGCCGATACCCGTGTTGCCGCCGCGTAGAGCGCCAGGCCCTCCTCCGTGGGCATGAAGCCCGTCGCCGCCTCGGCCGCCCGCCGCAACACCACATCCACCGCCGACTCTCTCTTTCTCGCAGGACGGATAGCCTTTCTTGCAGGACAGGTAGCGCGCGCCGGTGGCTCGCTACCTGCCGAGCTGCGCGGCCACCTCGACCCGTCGGGCGAAGATCTCCTCGGTCCGCTCCTCCATCTCGCGGAGGGCCTTCTTGCGTCCGCGGCTCGACAGCCGGTCCAGGTAGAGGCTGCCGTACAGGTGATCGGTCTCATGCTGCAGGCAACGGGCGAAATAGCCGGTTCCCTCCAGGCGGAGCGGGGCACCGTGCTGGTCCTGACCGCGGACAGCGGCATGCTCCAGCCGGGCGACCTCCATGTAGGCCCCCGGAACAGACAGGCACCCCTCATCCCCCTTGACGA
>NZ_CDWWXB010000072.1:0-2293 GCF_977971855.1 Frankia sp. CoWAU3
CGGCCGTCGGGGAGGGGGTGGCGCTCGGTGCGGACGGGTGGGCGGAGCGCGCGCCGTGCGCCGGTCCCACCAGACGGTTCAGCGTGTAACCGGCGATCCCGGCTAGGACCGCCACGACGAGGACGAACGTGATGTAGGGCAGCAGGCTCTCACGTGGGGCGGGCGGTGGCTCGGCGCGGCTGTCGTAGGCGTCCCTGGCCCGGCTGTCATAGGCGTTGAAGTCGCCGTAATCGTCGCCGTAGTCGTCGTAGACGTCATAGCGCCGGTACTCCTGCGCGGCCGGTGCCATTTACTCCCCAAGGCGTAGGAATGTCACGCTTAAGCGCACCTTACGCGCCCACTGAGGAGCCACCGGGTACCGGCACGATCGGCCGGCCCCGATCGTGTTACCGCGGACCGGCCAGCTCGCCCGGGGTGCCGGTCACCCGCCCGAGGTGCTGGTCAGCCGACCGGGGAGGACTTGGCGACCACGGCGACCAAGAGGCCGCCGCCGGTGGTGAGGAGCATCTGGGTAAGCCGCACGTCGTCACGCACAGCTGTGGCGAGTTCGCGGACCGCCACCGCCTCGGGGCCGGTGGCCTGGCCCCGGGCCAAGGCCAGCACGCTGGCGAACGCCACCACGCCGCCCGGCCGCAGCAGCCGCAGGGCCTGGGCGAGGTATTCGGTGCCCTCACGCCGGTCCGCGTCACAGAACACGAGGTCATAGGCGCCGTCGGTCAGCCGGGGGAGAACGTCGAGGGCGCGGCCGGTGATCAGCCGGCTGCGCCCGGGGGTCATCCCCGCGTCGGCGTAGGTGCGCCGGGCCAGCCGAAGGTGCTCGGCCTCGACGTCGATGGTGGTCAGGGTTCCGTCAGGCCGCATCCCCCGCAACAGCCAGGTACCGGAGACCCCGGTACCTGTGCCGATCTCGACCACCGCGCGGGCGCCCACGGCAGCGGCAAGGAAGCGTAGGACCGCGCCGGTACCCGGGCTGACCGGGACGATCCCGACCTCCTCGGCTCGGGCGCGGGCAGCGCGAAGGATCGGGTCTTCCAGCAGGAAGCCCTCGGCGTAGGCGGCGGCGGACTCGAGTTCGCCGATGTCAGTGTCCGGCATGACTTCCTCAGCCTACGGGAACGGGAGACCGAGGACGCGCGTTCATCTGGTCAACGCGCATCGTGTCGAGGATCGAGGGGAGAAACATCGGTGTCCGCAGCGGGATTCGCCGCTCCCTGGCTGGCTCGTCGGGTACGTTTGACGCGAACCGACCGAGAGGCGGCCGTGGCTGCTCAGGACCCCGGGGCGGGCTCGGACGCCGCCGGCGTCGCCGCCACCGCAGAAGCTTCGGGTTGGGTTCCTCCTTCCTGGGAAGACGTGGTCCGTGAGCACGGCAACCGGGTCTATCGCCTCGCCTACCGCCTCACCGGTAATGCCCACGACGCCGAGGACCTGACACAGGACGTGTTCGTCCGGGTGTTCCGGTCGTTGGCGGACTACACCCCCGGCACCTTCGAGGGATGGCTGCACCGGATCACCACCAATCTCTTCCTCGACCGCATGCGTCGCCAGCAGAAGATCCGGTTCGATGCGCTGCCCGAGGACACCGAGCGACTGGCTGGCCGCGAGGCGAGCCCGGAGGCGGTCTACGCCGAGGCTCATCTCGACGCGGACGTCGAGGCCGCGCTCGCCGCTCTGCCGCCCGACTTCCGGGCCGCCGTCGTGCTGTGCGACATCGAGCAGCTCTCCTACGAAGAGATCGCTCAGACGTTGGGCGTGAAACTGGGCACAGTGCGTAGCCGGATCTCGCGCGGTCGGGCGATGTTGCGCGCGGCGCTGGCTGATCGCGCGCCACGTACTGGTGACGGCGCCGCGTTGTCCGCCGCCGTGACGGTCTCGGACGATGCCCTTCTCGCCGCGGAGCCCGCCGTCGGGCCGGTGGCGGCGGAGCTCGCCGAGGCGGACGTGGCGCCGCCGGACACGACCAGACCGCGTCGGGACCGAGGCGACGATGGGCGGCCCAGAAGCAGGGGACGGCATGGGCCCGTCGCCGCCGGGAGCAAGGGTGGTGCTCCGCGGGAGCGGCGGGCGTGACCGAGCATCTCGGCGATCGGATCTCGCCTCTCATCGACCATCAGCTTGATCATGACGCTCGCGACCGCGCGCTCGCGCATCTTGCCCGCTGCGGGGAGTGCCAGCGGGAGGTGGCGGCCCTGCGGATGGTCAAGGCACGGCTGGTTGCTCTCGATGGCCCGGATCTTCCTGGCGGCCTCGCGGTCCGGCTGCTGAGCCTGGGCGGTCCGACCGCGCTGCCCGC
>NZ_CDWWXB010000072.1:2688-10888 GCF_977971855.1 Frankia sp. CoWAU3
CACTCGTCCCGCCTCGCCCAGGCTCGCCGCTCGACCGGCGCCGGCAGCCACCGGCGGGGCGGCGCGCGGTCCGGGTCAGGCGGGCCGTCCCGCGTCGGGGCCCGCGCGTCAGCACCTGCGGCGGCCGGCCTCGCCCGCCCCACGCCGGCGGCTGCCGGCCCCGCACCGTCGTCCCACCCCCCGGACCAGCATGCGCCGAACCCTCCTCGGATCCGCCGCGCTGATGCTGCTCGCCGTCGCTGGTGCCGCCATCGCCGACGGCCAGGAGAGTACCCAGACGCCGGGGTCCGTCGCGGTGCCGACGGTGTCCTCGGTCGTCGCCCCGGGCGTTGCGAACGGCGTCCCGAGCCGGCTCACCCCGATGTTCGCCCCGGTCCGGGTGTCCTTGCGCCGTTGATCGTCCGCCCGTTCGGGCCGACTTGAGCAAATTCGGGCCGACCCGGGCGAACACGTTCCCCATCGACCCGGTCGGGGGTGTTTGAACGGGGGTATTCGGACGGGGTAGGCCGTCCCGGGTGCCGGGAGGCGGTCGGGGCCGTGAGTTTCAGGGGGTCGCCTGCTCCGTCTCTCGGCGCCAAGCCCTGGCTGGTCGCCTTTTCCGGCTGTCCGCCCCGGTCGCCGCCGGAAACCGGCGGGACGCATCTTTCCGGTACCTGAAAGACATTTTCTGGGTGTTCTGGAGGAGAGGTCTCGTCTGGCCTGATGTGAGGCTTTACCGTGTTACCCGCTCGGACGCGTCGCGCGTGCTTTCCAGGACGGAACCGGTCGCCGGCGTTCCGCCGTGCCATGCGACGAGCGAGTCGGGGAGGACGTGTGGACGTCAGCGACAACGAGGTGCCTGTCGCGAGCGTGGAACCGGTCGACCCGCCCGTACGGCCCCGACGTCTCGAGCGGTCATCCACGATGCGGTCGGTTCCCGCCGGCCCGGGCCACCGCGCCGATCCTTCCCGCCCTGGCGTCCCGCGAGCCGCCGGCGCGGCGCCTTCCGCCACCGACGGCAAGCCGCGGACCGATCAGGCCGGTGGCCGGGTCGCGGCGGCGCGCGACGAGACGACCGTCCCCTCGACCGGCGGGACGATACCCGTCAGTCGGCTCCGCCTTCCCGCCGCGCCCCGGCCCACCACGGCCGGCGGTGCTGGGCCGCGGGTACAGCCCGGGGTGGTCGTCCCCGTGCAGCCGTCGGGACCCGTGCAGCCGTCGGGACCCGTGCAGCCGTCCGGGTCGGAACCGGCGGCCGGGACACGCCGTCCGCAATCGCCTTGTACGGCATCCACCACCGCGATGACCGGGCCGGCGGAGGAGACCCGGCCCGAGCGGCGACCCACGGCCGCCGGGACGCCGGGCACGGGTAGCCCGGCGGCACGCGCTCCTGAGCCGGGCCCGGGGACTCCATCGGGTGCGGGGCCATCGGGTGCGGGGCCGCAGCCGCGGCCCACAGCCCGTGAGGGTGCGACGCCGGAATCCGGGGCGGCGCGGATTCCGGTGCGTCAGCCCGGCCGGCGTCCGCCGACCCTCCCACCCGGTGAGGACAGGCCCGGCTCCGCTCCCGGAGGGCATCGCCACCCCCGGCATTCCGGGCGGGTCGAGGGGGCCGCTTCGGGCGCGGGTGCTTCGGGCGCGGGTGCTTCGAGGACGGGCGTTTCGGGTCTGGGGGCGCTGGGCGCCCGGGCGGGCTGCGACCCGGGCGCCGCCGCGACCGACCGCGGGCGCGCTGCGGCGGACGGGAACCCGCGGGAGCCGTCGGGAGGCTTGCCTACGGTGACCGCGGTGCGTGGCTTCGGCACGCAGCCGCCGGCCCCACCGCCCGCCGAGACGGGCTCCCCGCGGGCCTGGTCGCCGACCTCGACGCCGTATCCGCTGCCCGCGGACTCCGACGGCGGCGGCTCGAACGCCGCGCCGTTCGCCGACGTCCTGACTGGTCGTTCGGCGCCGCGGGGGCGTCTGGTCGCTCCCGGTCGCCCGGTCGTTCTCGGTCACCGGGTCCTCCTCGCGAGCATCCTGGTCGCGGGTCTGCTGGGTGGGGGAATCGGTGCGCTGCTCGTCTCGATGACCGAGCGCGGCAGCGACCAACAGGCGTCGGCGGCCCTGCCGGTCGGTACCGCCGCGCCCAGCTCCGACCGCAGGTCGGTCGCGTCGATCGCCGCAACGGCTCTGCCCAGTGTGGTGACGATCGATGCCGGTGGCGGGGGGGACGGCGATGCCGCGGGTACCGGCTCCGGGGTGATCATTAGCCCGGAGGGGTACATCCTGACGAACAACCACGTCGTGGCGTCCGCGGTCGCCGCCAGAACTCCGATCTCCGTGCGCCGCTACCAGGAGTTCGGCCAGGTCCGGGCCGACCTGGTCGGGCGGGATCCCAAGACTGACATTGCCGTCCTGCGGATCCCGGCCCCGCAGCCCCTGCCGGCGGTGACGCTCGGCCAGTCCGGCTCGCTGGTCGTGGGAGCGCCGGTGGTTGCCATCGGGGCGCCGTTCGGCCTCGCCGGCACCGTGACGACCGGCGTCGTCAGCGCGCTCGACCGCAATCCCATGGTCCCGGCCGAGAGCGGCACCGACCCCACGGTGCTCATCGGGGCGATCCAGATCGACGCGGCGATCAATCCGGGCAACTCCGGTGGTCCGCTGCTCGACGGCCTCGGCCAAATGGTGGGGATCAATACCGCGATCGCCGCGGTGCCCGGCCATGAGTCCCAGAGCCAGAGCGGCAGCATCGGCGTGGGGTTCGCCATCCCGATCGACTTCGCCCGCTCAGTCGCTCAGGAGATCATCTCGACCGGTCGGGCGACCCACCCGTACCTCGGCGTGTCAGCCGCGACCGTCACCGCCGGCCAGGCGAAGGCCATGGGGACCACGTCGGGTGCCCGCGTCGTCAACCTGGCGCCCGGTGGCCCCGCCGAGCGCGCCGGGCTGCGCGTCGGCGACATCATCACGCGGGTGGACACCAGGGTTATCAGCGGGATGAACGACCTCATCGTCGCAGCCCGGCTCCACCGGGTAGGTGACCGGGTGTCGGTCGCCTACGAACGCGCCGGTGCCACCGCGACCACCCAGCTGACACTGCAGGAACAACAGCGCTGAGCCGCAGGCATCTTTTCGTTGCCCACGAGCTCCTTGCCCGCAACACCGGGAGAGGTACGCTCAGCGCGTGTTCAACGGTGTCGGGTGGGGTGAAGTCGTCGTCTTGTTTCTGATCGGGCTGTTCGTCTTCGGCCCGGACAGGTTGCCCAAGGCCGCCAGGGACGCGGGCCGCGTGCTGCGTCAGCTGGCCAACGGCATGCGTAACGATCTCAGGTCCGAGCTGGGCCCGGAATTCGCCGATCTGGATATCCGGGACCTGCATCCCAAGACCTTCGTCCGCAAGCACCTGTTCGAGGACGATCCGGTTCTGCCGCCATACCTCACCAAGCGGACCTCGCTCGACTCGCTGCTCCTCGGTGACGATCCGCCCGCGGCGCCGTCACTGACCAAGTCCTCGCTGCCGAGAGATCCCGCGGCCAAGGATCCGGCCCGTCCCGGCGCCGAGGCCGCGGTTCCGGCGGCGCCGCCCGGTCCGGTGTCTCCCATGCTGTCGAAGGTCTCGCCGAGCAAGGCGTCCGCAGCCCGGGCCGTGCCGGCGCAGCCGGCACGGAGCGACGGCCCGGCGACAGAGGTGCCCTTCGACTCGGACGCCACCTGAGGTTCGGTGCCACCTGAGCCGGACTCGGTGCCGCCTGAGGTTCGGCGCCGCCGCCGGCTCGGTGCACCCGCCCCGGGGCGGGGCCAGCCGGGGCCGGGCTCGCGTCGATCAGGCTGCGCGAACCCGGACGGACGGCCGATCGTAGGTGTTCAGCGCCCCACCGGCGTGAGGTTGAGGCTGCGTCCGGCGAGCCCACGGGAGCGGTAGGTGAGCCGGCCCGCCACCGCGTGCAGGGCCTTGCCCGCCTCGCTGTCCGGCTCGCCGATGACCAGCGGCACGCCGTTGTCGGCGCCTTCCCGGAGCCGGACGTCCACCGGGATCTGGGCCAGCAGCGGTACGTCATGACCGAGCACCCTGGTCAGCCGCTCGGCCACCGCCGCCCCGCCGCCGGAGCCGAACACGTCGACCCGCTCGCCGCAGTGCGGGCAGGGCAGCCACGCCATGTTCTCGACGACCCCGACCACGTTCTGCCGGGTCTGCACGGCGATGGTCCCGGCCCGCTCGGCGACCTCGGTGGCCGCCAGCTGCGGGGTTGTGACCAGCAGCAGTTCGGAGGACGGCACCAGCTGGGCCAGGGAGATGGCGATGTCACCGGTGCCGGGCGGTAGGTCCAGGAGAAGGACGTCCAGGTCACCCCAGAAGACGTCTGACAGGAACTGCTCCAGGGCACGGTGCAGCATCGGTCCGCGCCAGGTCACTGGCTGGTTGCCGCGCGTGAACATCCCGGTGGAGATGACTCGCACCCCGCGTGCCTGGGGCGGCATGATCATCTTTTCGACCTGGGTGGGCGGGCGGTCGATGCCCAGCATGCGGGGCACGGAGTGCCCATAGATGTCGGCATCGAGCACACCGACCGACAGGCCCGAACGGGCCATCGCGGCGGCCAGGTTCACGGTGATCGAGGACTTGCCGACGCCGCCCTTGCCGCTGGCGACGCCGTAGACCTGGGTGGTCGAGCCTGGTTGGGCGAAGGGAATCGCTTTGGGGGCGTTGCCCCCCCGCAGTTTCGCGTGCAGGGCACCGCGTTGCTCGTCCGACATGACCTGCAGATCGACGCGGACCTCGCGGACGCCCTCGACCGCGCTGACGGCTCGACTGACCCGATTGATGATCTCGTCGCGCATGGGGCAGCCGGACACGGTGAGCAGGACCCCGACGTCGACCGAGCCGTCGTCGAGCACGCGAACCGACGAGACCATGTCCAGCTCGGTGATGGGACGACCGATCTCGGGATCGTGCACCGTCGCCAGAGCCGACTGGATCGCGTCGGGGGAAGGTCGGGATAGGGACAAGGGAAACCTCAGTCACAGGTTGGTATCAGGTGCGGCCCGCCGGGCCGCCTGTGGGTCCACGATAGCCCGCGGGGGACGTGACGGCGCCGGCTACGCTTCCCGGTCCGCCGAACACGGCGAACCGGGAAGCGTGAGCCGCCCTGTCGGCTTCACGACGGGTGCGGAGCGTGCCCATCGTCATGACCAGAGGTGATTGTGTCCTGGTATGTACCTGGTATGTGTCCCGGTGGCGGAGACGGCTGCTTGGGACGGTTTTGCGGGCGGGCCGCGACGTAGGCTGATCGTGCGGGGGCGGGAGGACGCGATGGCAGTCGAAGAGATTTTCGGCGCCAGCTCCGAGACCGGCGAGGACCGGGTCGACGAACATGGGATGCGGGCCTGGCGTGAGCTGCTGCACGCCCATGCCCACGTGACCCGGGTCCTCGAGGCCGAGCTCGAGGCGGCTCACCGGCTTCCCCTGGCCTCGTACGACGTGCTGGTCCAGCTCGCCGAGGCCCCGAACGGCGAGTTACGGATGAGCGAACTCGCCCAGGCGGTGCTGCTCTCCCGCAGCGGTCTTACCCGGTTGGTCGACCGGCTGGAACGGGAGGGACTGGTCGCCCGGCGGTCCTGCCCGTCGGATGCCCGCGGCACGCTCGCCACCCTCACCCCGCGGGGGCTCGACCGGTTGCGGGCGGCCTCGGGCACCCACCTCAAGGGGGTCGCCCGGCACGTGCTCTCCCACTTCAGCCGAATCGAGCAGGACCTGCTCGCCGAGCTGCTGGGCCGGCTGAGCCCGCCGAGGCCGGGCGGCAACGGCCGGGGGTGCGACGCGAACGCCTGAGCGGCCACGGCCTGCCGGCAGCGCGTGGCCGGCACCGCACCACGGCCGGTCATCCGGACGCGGTGATCGGGACCGCCCCCCGCGCGGTGGAGATCAACGCCTCGTACGCCTCCCGGGAGGTGGTCTCGCCCCCGAGCCCCTGGGGCTTGCTGGCGCCGTGGAAGTCACTGGAACCGGTCGCCACCAGCGAGAGCTCGGCAGCGAGGCCACGTAGCCGGCGCCGCGCGACGGGTAGGTGATCGGGATGATCGACCTCGATGCCGGTCAGGCCCGCCTTCGCCATCGCCTCGATCACCTCGGGACCGACCGTGACGCCGCGCCTGCTCGCGAACGGGTGCGCGAACACGCTCACCCCGCCGGCGCCGTGGATGAGGCGAAGCGTCTCCCAGACGTCCGGCTGCTCCTTGCCCACCCAGTACGGTCCGCCCGCGCCGATCCACCGGTTGCTGAACGCGGCCACCACCTCGGGGATCAGCCCGGCCTCGACCATGACCGCGGCGATGTGGGGGCGGCCCACCGTGCCGGCAGCCAGCTCCAGGACCCGTTCCCAGCGCACCGGATGCCCGTCCGCGGCGAGTCGATCGACCATCCGACGGGCCCGGGTGGCGCGATGTTCCCGCACCCGGGCCCGGGCCGCCGCGAACGCCGGCTCGGCCGGGTCGAACAGGTAGGCCAGCACGTGCAGGGATACCCATGCACCTGCCACCTCGACCTGGCAGGAGATCTCGGCACCCGGCACCAGGGTCAGCCCGGCAGGCAGGGCCGCGGCCGCGCGGCCGATGCCCGCGATGGTGTCATGGTCGGTGAGCGCGATGATCGATAGGCCCTGCCCGGCTGCGAGCCGGACGAGGTTCTCCGGTGACTCCAGGCCGTCCGAGGCGGTCGAATGGGTGTGCAGGTCGATGGCCACCCGCTTCATAATGCTTCATAGTGGCAGCTTTTCGCCGTGCGGCGATGATGTGGGCGGCAGGCGGTGGCGGCAGGCCGTGGCGAGACGGCGGTGCGGGCGGTGCGGGCCGTGGTGGTGGGCGACGGCGGGCGGCAGGGAGGCCTACAGGTCCAGACCGGTCAGGACCAGCACCCGGTCCTCGGTGAGGTCGGTCATGGCCGAGCGGACCCCCTCCCGCCCGATGCCGGAACCCTCCGTCCCGCCGTAGGGCATCTGGTCGGCCCGGTACGACGGGACGTCGCCGATGACGACCCCCCCGACCTGGAGCTCCCGGTGGGCGCGGAAGGCGGTGGCCAGGTCGTGGGTGAACACCCCGGCCTGCAGGCCGTAGGCGCTGTCGTTGATCCGGGCGAAGCCCTCGTCAACGCCGTCGACCGCCGCCACGACGATCACCGGGCCGAAGACCTCCTCGCTCACCACCTTGGCGGTGGGCGGAACGCCGGTCAGCACGGCCGGGCTGAGACTCGTGCCGTGGCGCGTCCCACCGCAGACGAGTGTCGCCCCTGCCTCGACGGCCTCGGTGATCCACGCCTCGACCCGTTCCGCCGCCGCAACGTCGATCAGCGGCCCCACGTCGGTGGCCGGGTCGGCCGGATCCCCGTCGTGCAGCGCCCGCACGGCGGCGACGATCTCGGCGAGCAGCTCGTCGACGATCGTGCGGTCGGCGTAGACCCGCTGCACGGCGATGCACGACTGGCCGGCCTGGTAGTTGGCGAACAGGGCGATGCGGCCGGCGGCCCGGGCCAGATCGGCGGGGGTCGCGTAGTCGGCGGCGACCAGCACCGCCGCGTTCCCGCCGAGTTCGAGGACCACATGCTTGCGGGGGACCGTGTCGCGGATGGACCAGCCCACCGGGCCGGAGCCGGTGAAGGACACCACGGGCAGCCGAGGGTCCGCGACGAGCGGGCCGAGGCGGTCGTTGGGGATCGGGAGGACCGACCACGACCCCTCGGGCAAGCCGGCCTCGGCGAGCAGGTCGCCGAGGAACAGCGCCGACAGCGGCGTGCGCGGGGCCGGCTTCACGATGATCGGCGCGCCGACCGCCAGCGCCGGCGCCACCTTGTGGGCGACCAGGTTGAGCGGGAAGTTGAAGGGGGTGATGCCCAGCACGGGCCCGCGGGGGAAACGCCGGGTGAGCGCGAGCCGTCCCTCCCCGGGGGGATCGGTGTCCAGCCTGGTCAGCTCCCCGGCGAAGCGCCGGGCCTCCTCCGCCCCCCAGCGGAAGGTGGAGCTCGCCCGGGCCACCTCGGCACGCGACCAGGTCAGCGGCTTACCGCTCTCCGCGGTGATGAGACGGGCCAGTTCGTCGCCCCGACGGGCGATCTCCTTCGACACGCCGGCGAGCGCGCCGGCGCGGACGTGGGCCGGCAGCGCCGCGAACGCCGGGGCGACCGCCGCCGCGGCGGCCACGGCCGTCTCAACCTGGTCGGGGTCCGGCTGCGCGACGACGGCGACCTCCG
>NZ_CDWWXB010000072.1:11209-13419 GCF_977971855.1 Frankia sp. CoWAU3
CCGCCTGCCGTCGAGCCGCCTGCCGTCGTCATCACCATCGAGCTCATTCTAGGCGCCCGCGCGGGCGGGGTGCCTGCGGCGCGCCCGGTCCCGCCCGAGGACCACCGACCGGATCCCGGCGGCGGGGGACGATGGCCGGTCCGGTCCGCGGCGCGGGCGGCGTGGCCCGGGCCGTGGACAGGTACGTGCGCGCATACGATCAGGTAGGAGCCGACGATGACCATTCCTAACCCGGCGGCGACCGGAATCGGCCTGCCCGCCACCGGCGGCCCGCGGCTGCCCCAGGAGCCGCGTCTGCACACCGAGATCCCCGGCCCGCGGTCCCGGGCACTCGCCGCGCGCCGCGTCGGCGCCGTGGCCCGGGGGGTCGGTGAGACCCTCCCGGTCTACGCGCACGCGGCGGGCGGCGGGGTCGTGGTCGACGTGGACGGCAACTCGCTCATCGACTTCGGTTCGGGGATCGCGGTGGTCAGCGTCGGCAACGCTGCGGACGGGGTCGTCGGGGCCGTGCGCGAGCAGATCGGCCGGTTCACCCACACCTGCTTCATGGTGACGCCGTACGAGGGCTATATCGCCGTCTGTGAGGCGCTGAACCGGCTGACGCCGGGTACCCATGAGAAGCGCTCGGCATTGTTCAACTCCGGAGCGGAGGCCGTCGAGAACGCCGTCAAGATCGCGCGCAGCGCGACCGGCCGGGGCGCGGTCGTCGTCTTCGAGCACGCTTACCATGGCCGGACGAACCTGACGATGGCGATGACCGCGAAGTCGATGCCCTACAAGAGTGGGTTCGGGCCGTTCGCGCCCGAAGTCTACCGGATGCCGCTGGCGTATCCCTACCGCTGGCAGACCGGTCCCGACCGCTGTGGGGAGGAGGCCGCCGAGCGGGTGATCGAGCTCGTGCGGGACGAGATCGGGGCCGCGTCCGTCGCCGCGATGGTCATCGAGCCGATCCAGGGGGAGGGCGGTTTCATCGTCCCCGGGACCGGGTTCCTGCCCCGCCTCGCCGAGTTCTGTACGGTCGCGGGGATCGTGTTCGTCGCGGACGAGGTGCAGACCGGGTTCGCCCGGACCGGGACGATGTTCGCCTGCGAGCACGAAGGCGTCGTCCCGGATCTCATCACCACCGCCAAGGGCATCGCCGGCGGCCTGCCGCTCGCGGCCGTCACCGGCCGCGCGGAGATCATGGACGCCCCCCAGGTCGGCGGGCTCGGCGGCACCTACGGGGGGAACCCCGCGGCCTGCGCTGCGGCTCTCGCCGCGATCGACCTCATCGAGTCCGAGGACCTGGCCGGCCGGGCCCGCCGGATAGGCGAGATCGCCCTGCCCCGCCTGCACGCGTTGCGCGAGCGGTACGACTTCGTCGGGGATGTCCGGGGGCGGGGCGCGATGGTCGCCCTGGAGCTGGTCCGGAGCGCCGGCGACGACAGCCCGGACAAGGTCCTCACCGCCGCCGCGGCAGCCGCCTGCCATCGTCGCGGCCTGATCGTGCTCACCGCGGGCACCTGGGGCAACGTGCTCCGGCTGCTGCCACCGCTGGTGATCGAGGAGCCGTTGCTGCTGGCTGGCCTCGATCTCCTCGACGAGGCGTTCGCGGAGCTCGCGGCGCGCCGTCAGTCTCCCTCCCCGGCCCGCCCGGAGGGGTGACGGCCCGCCCGGAGGGGTGACGGAGGGGTGGTGCACCCGGCTGTTCGGCATATCTGCCGAGGTCGGACGATTGCGGGTGGAAACCTGGTGGGGCGATTGCGGGTGGAAAGCCGAGGGCATACCCGTGCCGGAGTGCCGATGTTCGGCGACATCTCCACCTACGCCAGGAGGCGCCCGGTGACCATTGCTGCGGCCTGCCCGCGCTGTCTCGGACCGCTGCGTCCACCCGATCTGTGGAGCAGTCAGTGGCGGTGCGACGATCACGGGGAGGTGAGTCCCTACCGCACCGCCGTGTCGTCGCGGGAACAGGCGCTCCACGCGCTGTCGAAGACCTCGACGGTCCCGATCTGGTTGCCGCAGCCGATGCCGGTCCACTGGTACGTCAGCGGCGTCGGCTGGGCCGGTGACGAGCGTACCGGGCCGCGTGCCACGGCAGTCGCCGCCGCCGGGCCCTCTCCGTTGGGCGGGCCGGCCGAGATGGTGCTCGTCGCCGAGGCGCCTCGGGTGGGACTCGGCGCCCGGCTCGCGGGCATCAGCGGTCCCGATCCCGAACCGCTGCCCGGCGT
>NZ_CDWWXB010000072.1:13708-15130 GCF_977971855.1 Frankia sp. CoWAU3
TCCCACCGCGCTGTGGCCGCTGGTCGTACCCCCCGATCGGGCGGCGTTCGTCGGGGAGGCCCGGGGGGTGTGGCTGTGGCTGGTGCTCTGGCCGGCCGACGCGGCCCTGCTCCTGCTGGAACACCTCGTGCTGCGGGACCTGCGCGACGATCCGCAGCTCGGCGAGCGGTCGTTCTTCGGTGCATCGAGCCAGCACCTGTCCGCGGGGCCGCTGCCCGGGCGGTGAGCCGCCATGGTCACGCATCCCCGGCTCCGCATCCCCGGCCGTTGGGGGACCTGCCGCACCCGCCCGTAAGCTCGCTCACCATGACGGACGCCGCTGCCCCCCGCACACCCTCCCGGGGAAGCCTCGGTACGGTGGCGCCGCAGCCGCTGCGGGTCGAACCCGCCGAGGTCGACCGCAACCGGCTGGCCGTGATCGTCAACCCGAGCGCGGGTCACGGGCGGGCGATGCGGATGCTCGACGGCGTCCGCGCCGAGCTCGCGCGCTGGGCGCGGGACGTCCGGGTCACCCCGACCCGCGACCTCGCCCACGCGGACGATCTCGCGGCGGTGGCCACCGCCCAGGGCCGGGTCGTGGTCGCGCTCGGGGGCGACGGCCTAGCCGGCGCGGTGGCAGGGGGGGTGGCCCGCTGCGGCGGCGTGCTCGCGGTGCTCCCCGGCGGGCGCGGTAACGACTTCGTGCGTGGTCTCGGCTTGCCCCGCGACCCGTGCCGCGTCGCGGCCGGGCTTGCGCACGCCCGGGAACGCCGGGTCGACCTGCCCGAGGTCGGCGGCCGGCCGTTTCTGGGGATCGCGAGCGTCGGCTACGACTCCGACGTCCAGGTGATCGCCAACCGGACCCGGTTCCTGCGCGGTCAACAGGTCTACACCTACGCGGCGCTGCGGGCGCTGGCCGCCTGGCGCCCGGCGCGCTTCACGGTGACGGTGGACGACCTCGCGCCTCGGGACCTGGTCGGGTGGACGGTTGCGGCGGCGAACTCGGCGTACTACGGCGGCGGGATGCGGTTCGCCCCCGGGGCGGACATCGCCGACGGGCTGCTGGACGTCCTGCTGATCTCGCGCACCTCCCGCCTGACGTTCCTGGCGCTGTTCCCGCGGGTGTTCTCCGGGCGTCACGTCGACACCCGGCACGTGCGGGTGCTGCGGGCCCGGCGGGTGCGCATCGAGGCCGACCGGCCCTTCGCCGTCTACGCCGACGGCGATCCGCTGGCGTCGTTGCCGGCGGAGATTGTCGTGCGCCCCGGTGCCCTGCGGCTGCTCGTGCCGGTTATTCCGGCGTCCTGAAGCCGGATTCCGGCGCCGGGCGGTCGGGTTCGGCCGCTGTGGATTCGGCCGGGTCCGCGGTCTCGGGCCTCGGCGTGGTCTCGGGTGTCAGCGTGATCTCGGGGGTCGCGTGATAGTCGATGCGGCCGGCTGCCT
>NZ_CDWWXB010000072.1:15249-16413 GCF_977971855.1 Frankia sp. CoWAU3
GGATAGTGCAGGTCGAACGCCGGGCGTTCGGAGCGGATGCGCGGCAGTGTCCGGAAGTTGTGCCGTGGCGGCGGGCAGGAGGTCGCCCATTCCAGCGAGTTCCCGTAGCCCCAGGGGTCGTCGACGACGGCGAGTGGGCCCTTGCGGTAGGAGCGCCAGAGGTTGTAGATGAACGGCAGCGTCGAGAGGGCGAGCAGGAACGAACCCGCGGACGAGATCGTGTTCAGCGTGGTGAACCCGTCGTTCGGTCCGTAGTCGGCGTACCGGCGGGGCATACCCTGCACGCCGAGCCAGTGCTGCACCAGGAACGTCGCGTGGAAGCCGAGGAAGACCGTCCAGAAGTGGATCTTCCCGAGCCGGTTGTTCATCAGCCGGCCCGTGACCTTCGGGAACCAGAAGTAGGTGCCCGCGTAGGCGGCGAACACCACGGTCCCGAAGACGACATAGTGGAAGTGGCCGACGACGAAGTAGCTGTCGCTGACGTGGAAGTCGATCGGCGGGCTGGCCAGCAGCACCCCGGTCAGACCACCGAACAGGAAGGTCACCAGGAAACCGATCGCGAACAGCATCGGCGTCTCGAAGGTGAGCTGCCCGCGCCACATCGTGCCGATCCAGTTGAAGAACTTGATCCCGGTCGGCACCGCGATGAGGAACGACATCAGCGCGAAGAAGGGCAGTAGCACCGCGCCGGTGACGAACATGTGGTGCGCCCACACCACGACGGACAGGGCTGCGATGCCGATGGTGGCGAAGACCAGGCCCTTGTAGCCGAACAGCGGCTTGCGGGAGAAGACCGGCAGGATCTCGCTGATGACGCCGAAGAACGGCAGGGCGATGATGTAGACCTCGGGGTGGCCGAAGTACCAGAACAGGTGCTGCCAGAGCAGCGCGCCGCCGTTGGCGGCGTCGAACACGTGCGCGCCGAAGCGCCGGTCGGCCTCCAGGGCGAGCAGCGCCGCGGCGAGCACGGGGAAGGCGATCAGCACGAGGATCGAGGTCGCCAGGAAGGTCCAGCAGAAGATCGGCAGCCGGAACATCGTCATGCCCGGGGCCCGCATCGTCAGGATCGTCGTGATCATGTTGACGGCGCCGAGGATGGTGCCCAGACCGGAGACCGCGAGACCCACGATCCACAGGTCCGACCCGGCCCCCGGCGAGTACACC
>NZ_CDWWXB010000073.1:0-7344 GCF_977971855.1 Frankia sp. CoWAU3
AAACGACAAGCTAAGTGCCGTGAAGCCACGAGGGCCGGTGAACCATCGCAACCGGGCGACGATTCACCGGCCCGCGGGCTCCCGGCGTCCCTACCGTCACACGCCGGCCACGGTGCCGCCGGGCGTTCAGTTCACGTGCCGCGCGGACCGGGCGTCCGGCTCCGGCCGCGGGAGATCCTGCCGGTCGGTGCGGCCCGGACGACATCCTCACCCGGGGACGCGTCCTCACCGCCCTCGGCATCGCCGGGCGAGTCGGCGGCGACGGCGGACGCGGGGGCGCCGGACGCGGGGACGAGAGTGGTCCCGCTCCGCCCGGTCGTCGTGGCCGGAGTGCCGGGCGTGCCTGGGGAGATGGCCGCGGCGAACGCGGGCGGCATCGCCGCCCGGCGGAACTCGGCCCGGGGATCGGCGAAGGATCCGAGCGAGACGATCTCGCGGCGGAAGAACAGTGCCAACGACCAGTCCGCGACCACCCTGGTCTTGCGGTTGAGGGTGGGAACCCTGCTCAGGTGGTACGTCCGGTGCATGAACCAGGCGGGCCAGCCGCGCAGCTTGACCCCGTAGACCTCGGCGACACCCTTGTGCAGGCCCAGGGACGCCACGCTGCCGGCATAGCTGTGCGCGTATGGTTCGAGGGGCTCACCGCGCAGCTCGGCGAGGATGTTGAGGGCCAGCCGGCGGGCCTGGCGGACGGCGTGCTGGGCCGAGGGACCGGTCGTGACATCCTCGCCCCTGGTCAGGTCGGGCACGGCCGCGCAGTCACCCGCGGCCCACGCGTCACCCACCCCGTCGACCTGCAGGAAGGCGGTCGCACGCACCCGGCCTTGATCGTCCAAGGGCAGATCCGTGTCGGCCAGCATCGGGTTCGCCCGCACCCCGGCCGTCCACACGATGGTGCCCGCGTCGAACTCCTCACCGTTATTCAGCACAACCCGCCCACCGACCAGGCTCTCGACCCGCGTGTTCAACCTGACGTCGATGCCCCGGTGCTCGAGCTGCCGGAGGGTATAAAGCCCCATTCCGGGTGAAACCTCGGGAAGAATACGGCCGGCGGCTTCAACGAGGACCCACCGCATATCCGTCGGTTCCAGATCAGGATAGAAAGAACACGCATCGCGGGCCATGTCCTCCAACTCGGCAAGAGCCTCTATTCCGGCATACCCTCCGCCGATGAAGAGAAAGGTCAGCGCCCGGCGCCGGACCGCGGGATCGGTCACCGAGGCGGCCGCGTCCAACCGGCTGATGACCTGATTACGGAGATAAATGGCCTCGGCCGCGCTCTTGAAGCCGATGCCCTGCTCCGCGAGACCTGGGATTGGCAGGGTTCGCGCCACCGATCCCGGACACATCACCAAGATGTCGTACTTAAGATCAAATTTCTCGCCAAGGGATGGTTGGATCACGGCGGTCCGTGTCCCATGCGACACCTGAAGCGCGCTTCCGCTGACAACCCGACAACCCTTCAGCACCTTACGTAGTGGTACCACCACGTGCCGTGGCTCAAGGTTGCCGGCCGCCGCTTCCGGGAGGAAAGGCTGATAGGTCATGTACGAGTTGGGCTCGACGACTGTGACCAATGCCTCGTCCTGGCGCAGCTTCCGCCGCAGCCGCAGGGCCGTGTACATGCCGACGTATCCTCCGCCGACGATGAGGATGTGCGGTGGTTGCCCGTAGCCCATGGCAAAAACGTACCCACGAGGGCCGTGTTACACCCTGGTCCCGGGCTGGCCGCCCAGCTTTTTCGTGACGCAGGACACGAATACCGGCGGTCTTCGGCCCGTGGTGCCGATGCGTGTGGACCGTGTTCCGGCTCACCTTCTGTGTCGACGGCCACAAGGACAAAGACTTACCCGGCCCGCTCAACCACTTCCGCGAGCTCCGCCGCCGTGCCAAAAATCGTGTCAAGCATCACTTCGGTGACCCGACCGGTGAAGGTGTTCTGCTGGCTTGGGTGATAGCAACCAACGACCGACACCCCGGATACGGGAAGTTCGACCCGCACGCCGTGCCCGAACGACACCCGGCGCGGAGGAACCGGGAATCCGGCCTGGACCAGGGCGGGCCAGGCGAATCCACCGAGGACGACGATGACCCGCAGGGCGGACCGGACAAGCTCTAGGTCACGCACCAACCAGGGCCGACAGATGTCACGCTCCGTAGTGATCGGCTTGTTCGCGGGCGGAGCGCAACGGACGACGGCGACGATGCGCGTGGCCGTCAGACGCTGACCGTCCCCGGCGGACACCGAGGTCGGCAGCGCCGCCAGCCCGACGCGGTGCAACGAGGCGAACAGCCAGTCGCCGCTGCGGTCCCCGGTGAAGATGCGTCCGGTGCGGTTCCCTCCGTGGGCCGCGGGCGCCAGACCGATGACGAGGATCCGGGCGTCGCCCGGGCCGAACGAGGGCACCGGACGCCCCCAGTAGGCCTGTTCGGCGAAGGCCGCCCGCCGCACCGCCGCGACTTCTTCCCGCCAGGTGACCAGGCGCGGGCAGGCCCGGCAGACGGACATCCGGGCATCGAGCTCCCGGGTGCCCGTCGCGTCGGCGGCCAACGCGCGGACCTCGGCCGGCGTGGCTGCGACCGGCGTGTCGGCGGCGGCGAGGTCCCCCGGCCAACCGCTTCCCGGCCGCACCGGACTCCCTGACCGCACCGGGTCACCCGTCCCGTCCGTCACCCCCGCCCCACCGGTCCTCCTACAGCCGGTCCTCATACCGACGGGCCGGCGGTGACGGGCGGCGCCGCCCGCTCGGGCCCGGTGGCCGGGGCGCCCGGCGCGGCGGCCAGGGCCAGCGCTATCCCATCGAGGATGTCGCGTTCGCTTGCCACCACCGCCGCGGCGCCCGTTCGCTCGACCAGGGTGCGCAGCACGAGCGCGCCGGCGGCGATGACGTCCACCCGACCCGGGTGCATCACCGGCAGGGCCGCGCGCTGGTCGTGCGTCATCCTCAGCAGCCGGTCCGTGACCTGCGCGACCTGCTCCGCCGTCGTCACGGACAGGTGGATGCGGGTCGGGTCGTACTCGGGGAGATCAGCCGCGAGGGCGGCGACCGTGGTGACGGTCCCCGCGACGCCGACCAGCGTCGCCGCCTCGGTCAGGGGCACGGTACGGGCGGCGAGGTCGAGTGCCGCGTGCACGTCGGCGACGATCGCCGCGGCCTGCGCGCCGATCGGCGGATCATCGTGCAGGTGCCGCTCCGCCAGCCGCACGCATCCGACGTTCACCGAACGGGCGGCCCGCACCCCGCTCACGTCCCCGAGGACGAGTTCGGTCGAGCCGCCGCCGATGTCGGCGAGCAGGATCGGCGTGGCGACCGGGTCGGATCCCGCCACGCCCGGCCCCGTCGGCGCGCCCTCGACCGAACCGGCAGACGAACTGGCGTCAAACGAACCGGCTCGGCCGACGAGGTCACCGATGGCGCCGCCGAAGGACAGGGCCGCCTCCTCGTTCCCGCTGATCACCTCGGGGTCCACACCGAGGATCGCGCGGACCCCGGCGACGAGCTCATGGCGGTTGCGCGCGTCGCGGGTCGCGCTCGTGGCGACCATCCGCACCCGTGAGGCTCCCAGCCGCTCGATCTGCTCGGCATAGTCCCGCAGCGCGGTGAAGGTGCGGGCGAGCGCCTCCGGCGCGAGCTCACCAGTCCGGTCGACCCCGGCCCCCAGCCGGACGATCTCCATCTGGCGGGTCAGCTCGTGCAGGGTGGATCCCTCGACGTCCGCCACCAGCAGACGGATCGAGTTGGTTCCACAGTCGATCGCGGCGACCCGACTCACGGTCTCTCCTCCCCGGTCAAATCTCCTATCGGATCCCCCGTCGGGTCCCCTGTCGAACGACTGCCGGTCGGTCCGTCGCCCGCCGCCCCGCCGCCCGGGGCGGGTCCGGGCGCCTCGGCCTCGTCAACGCCCGGACATCGGCCACCGGCCACGCACGGCCCCCGCCGACCCCAGTCGGGAACAGCCGCAAGGGCCTCGTCACCGAACGGATTGACTCCCGGACCCACGGCGAGACTGTGCGCTACGAGGACGTGCAGGCACTTGACCCGATCGGGCATGCCACCCGCGCTCGGGGCGGCGGGCAGCACCTCGTGCGCGTCGCGCCGGGCGAGGTAGTCCCGGTGGGCGACGGCGTAGGCGGCGGCGAGCCGCGGATCCTCCGTCAGCCGGGCTGTCATCTCGCGCATCACCCCGGCCCCCTCCAGCCGCGAGATCACCGACGCAGCCCGGGGGCAGGTGAGGTAGTACAGGGTCGGGAAGGGGGTGCCGCCGGCAAGCCGCGGTGCGGTCTCGACCACGTCGGGAAGACCGCACGAGCAGCGATGGGCCACCGCAAGGACGGCTCGCGGCTCGCGGGAGAGCTGACGGCGCACGATCTCGAGATCCTCGGCCGTCACCGCCGGTGCCATACTCGCCCCCTCGCCGTCATCACCGTCCGCCAAGCCCGTTCCTTCGCCGCACCGGGGTCGGGGCTCCCGCCCCGTGACCGCTACGGCGTCGAGATCTCCGACCAGAGTCGGGCATACCAGGCCGAACCCCCGGACGACCCGCCGCGGGTCTCGTCGCCGTCCTTGGTGGGTGCCGGTTTGATCGGCATCAGGTACGCCCGCTCACCGGGCTTGACGTAATGCAGCCGACGGCGCGCCTCGTCCTCGACCCAGGCCTGGTCGTCGTAGCGCTCGACCGTCGCCCGCAGCTCGTTGACCCTCGCCTGGGCCTGTGCGTTGGTCCGGCTCAGCTCGGAGAGCTTGGCCTGCTGCTGCAGGTACAGCCGCAGCGGATAGGCGAGGGTCAGGACCAGCACGCAGATCACGACGGCGAGCAGGGTCGCCCTCGTGGTCAGCGCGGCGTTCCGCGGCGGCATGGGATCAGCCGGCTTGCCTGCGGCGGGGGAACGCGGCGGCGCCCGCGTACCGGGCCGCGTCGTCGAGTTCCTCCTCGATGCGCAGCAACTGATTGTACTTCGCGACCCGCTCCGAGCGCGCCGGGGCGCCGGTCTTGATCTGACCGCAGTCGACCGCGACGGCGAGGTCGGCGATGGTGGTGTCCTCGGTCTCGCCGGACCGGTGGGACATCATTGCCCGGTAGCCGCTACGGTGGGCCAGGTTCACCGCGTCGAGCGTCTCGGTCAGCGTGCCGATCTGGTTCACCTTCACCAGCAGGGCGTTTGCGGCCTTCAAGGCGATCCCGCGGGCCAGCCGCTCCGGGTTGGTCACGAACAGGTCGTCCCCGACGAGCTGCACCTTGCCACCGAGCCGCTCGGTGAGCGCCACCCAGCCATCCCAGTCATCCTCGGCCAGCGGGTCCTCGATGGAAACGATCGGGTAGGCGGAGACGAGCTCGGCATAGTAGTCGCTCAGATACTCTGCGCTACGTGAGTTGCCCTCGAAGGTGTACGACCCGTCCGCATAGAACTCGGTGGAGGCGACGTCCAACGCCAGGGCGATGTCCGTCCCCAGGGCGAAGCCGGCCTTGTCGATCCCCTCGGCGATGAGGTCGAGAGCCTCCCGGTTGGTGGGCAGGCTCGGCGCGAAGCCGCCCTCGTCGCCCACACCGGTCGCCAGGCCCCGCGCCTTCAGCACGCTCTTGAGCGCGTGATAAACTTCCGCACCCCAGCGCAGCGACTCGGCGAAGGTGCTCGCGCCGATCGGAGCAATCATGAACTCCTGAATGTCGACGTTGGTGTCGGCGTGCGCACCACCGTTGAGGATGTTCATCATCGGCACCGGGAGCAGGTGCGCGGTCGGACCTCCCAGGTACCGGAACAGCGGCAGGCCGCTCGACGACGCCGCCGCCTTGGCCACCGCCAGGCTGACCCCGAGCAGGGCGTTGGCGCCGAGAGCCGACTTGCCCGGGGTACCGTCGAGGTCGATGAGCGTCGCGTCGAGAAGACGCTGCTCGGTGGCCTCCAACTCCATGATCGCCGGACCGATCCGGTCGATCACCGCGGCCACGGCCTTGGTCACGCCCTTGCCGCCGTAGCGGTTGTCCCCGTCGCGCAGCTCGACGGCCTCGAAGGCACCGGTGCTCGCCCCGCTGGGCACCGCGGCGCGGCCCAGCGTGCCGTCCTCCAGGACGACCTCGACCTCGACGGTGGGGTTACCGCGCGAGTCAAGGATCTCGCGGGCTCCGACGGCCTCGATAGACGGCACGGCTTCGACCTCCGGTATGCGCTCTGACACGGAACGATGACGCGGTGGCAGCAGCGGACCGCCACAGGCCGGTGACCGGAAGCCACCACGCCGCGGCAGGCCACCGGGGCAGACCCTGATGGCCTGCCGCGGATCGTGGCGCGGGACGAGCGGTGCCGTCCGGACGAAACCGGTCGCTGCGAGACTACCGTCGCCCCACGGCGACGCGACGCCGGTCCCGGCCCGGCGCGGCGCGTCCATTCACCCGCGGCGGGTCCGTTTACCGGCCACCCGACGGTCATTATCACCACCTGCCTGGCCGTCGGGCACCCGGGCGTCGATCCTCCCGCGGACGGCGGTGTCACGCATCCCACAGGCCGGCGAGTTCGTTGTGGGCCACCGGTGCGGACCGCTAACCGATCCGCCCGATCGGCGGCATGACCAGCGGACCGGCCGAGGGCAGACCAAGCCGCGCCGCCAGCGGTGCCAGCGCCCCCCAACCCGGGACGAAGCCGGCACCGGGACCAGCGCCGAGCAGGCCCAGGGCGGACCCGGCCAGCGACCCGGCCAGCGACCCGGCCAGCGACCCGGCGGCCCCGCGGTCCTCGCTGGACTTCGGCGACCGGACCCGTTCCAGCACCGACGGCTTGGGCGTCAGCCGCACCCGCGGAGTCTCACCGGCCGGCAGACCGGCGCGCGACCAGGCGAGTTCGATCGCCTGCGCCAACCCGCCGAGGACGTCCACCAAGCCGTGCGCATGGGCGTCCGCGCCGGTCCACACCCGGCCGCGGGCCAGCTGGTGCGCCTGGTCCCGGGACAGCCCGCGAGCGACCGCCACCTTGTCAACGAAGTCGGCGTAGACCCGGTCCAGGAACTCCTCCAGTTTCTCCCGCTCCCCCGGGGTGAAGGGCCGCCGCGGCGACATCATCAGCGCATGCTCGCCCTCCGCGACGGCACCGAAGCCCACTCCCACCTTGTCGAGCAGTCCGCTGATCACCTGTTTGCCGGCGAACACCCCGATCGAGCCGGTCAGCGTGCCGGGGTTCGCCACGATCGCATCGGATGCCAGGGCGACGAAGTAGCCACCAGAGGCCGCCACGTCACCCATCGAGACGATCAGCGGCCGGCCGCTGGCCCGGAACCGCTCGGCCTCCCGGCGGACCAGGTCGGATGCGACGTAGGAACCCCCAGGGCTGCTCACCCGGAACACCGCCGCCGC
>NZ_CDWWXB010000073.1:7472-8262 GCF_977971855.1 Frankia sp. CoWAU3
CACCGCGGGATCACGCGCGGCGGAACGGAAGGCCGCCGCGGCGAGCACCGGCCCGGAGAACGGACCCGGGGCACCGTGTCCGAGGACGACCGGCCCGGTCCCGTGGATGAGCGCGATGACCGACTTCTTCGGGTCGCGATGCGGCGCCGTCACGGAGGGGGCCAGCGCACTCGTCCCGATGCCCGCGGCCTCGTCCGGGTGGAGGTGGGCCTCCCCGGCGCCGTCGGGACGGGAGCCGTCCCGATCATCGGGAACCTCGCGGAAGAAGAAAGCCGCCGGACCGCCAGCCGCCAGCGCCGCCACGCGAAGCGCCGGGAACTTCTCCCGCCGCTCGGCGGACCGCCGGTAGGCGGAGGCGTACATCAAAACCGGCTCCGCGCCGGACCCGCGGCGCGCATCCTCCCGGCCCGCGCCCTCCCCGTCACCCCCGAATCCGGCCGACGGCCCCCGCGTCACCCGTTCCCGTGCCGCCGCGTACACCTCGTCGCGGTAGCCGAGACGGTCGACGAGACCGGTGTCGAGCGCGACGGACCCGGCCAGCGGTCCGAGATCGATCAGACGCCGAACCCGGTCGGTGGACAGCCCGCGTCCCTCGGCGATGCCGGCCACGATCTGGTCAGAGCTGGACTCGATGATCCGGCTGACCGCCTCCAGGTGCGCCGGGGTGAAGTCCCACTCCACCAGCGTGTTGACGGCGTTCTTGTACTCGTACCGCTGGCCGATCTCGACGGAGATACCGAGCCGGTCGAGCGCTCCCCGCAGGAACGGCGCCTCCATCCCGAGACCGGTC
>NZ_CDWWXB010000073.1:8784-13899 GCF_977971855.1 Frankia sp. CoWAU3
AGGCCGCGCGCTGCTGGGGATCCGGGCCTGTGGGTGGCATCGGCTCGGGTGGGTGGAGCCGTGTCGGACGCTCGACGTCCATGTCAACTGCCGAGCTGTTGGTCTTGGGCTTGGCGTTGGGGGGCCAGAGGCCGGCCAGTTGGCCCAGGCTGAGGCGACCGGTCCCGGGCTGGGTGAGGGGTAGCCAGCGGGTCAGGGTGGCGTCGAGATGCTGGTCGGGTTCGGCGAGGTCCGCGGCCGTGGTCGCGACCGGTACCCGCGCCGGGTCGTCAAGGTTGCGCAGCGCCTCCGCGAGGACCTCACGCAGGCGGGCTTCGCGGCGCAGGGTGGTGGTCCAGATCAGGACCGGGGTGATGATCCGGGTCGCCTTGGCGAGCCGGTCGTAGGCGTCGATCTTGTAGGTGAGGTGGCGGAGTGCTTCGGTGCCGAAGTCGAGTTCGAGGAACCATTCGATCTCGGCGCGGCCCTGCGCCCACCTGCCGTACGCGTCGGGCCGCACGATGTCGCCGAACGAGCGGGCGCAGCGTTCCTCCGACCACCAGGCCGTCAGCCGGCTGGTGGCGTCGGGCTGGCGGGCGTGGTGGACCAGCCGGGTGAACATGCCGTTGACCGCGACCCGGTGGGCCAGGTGCAGGGAGTGGGCGATGCCCATGGCCCGGTCGTGCTGGTAGCCGATCTTCTTCGGGTCCAGGCCGTCTTCGTGGGCGAGGACGGCGGCGCCGGCGACGTCGAGGACGTAGTGCATGGGTGACAGGCCGCTGACCGCGAGCGGCTGGAAGCGGTCGAGGATCCGCCAGCGGTAGAGCTCCAGCAGGCGCAGGTTCGCTGACCGGCGGTTGATCCAGCCGAGTTCGACGATCTGGTGGGTGGTCAGCACCCGGTGTTCGTGGATCATCCGGGTGATCCACCGGTCCCGGGGGGTGAGGTGGCGGACCAGCCAGAGCTGGTGCTCGGCGCTGGACACGACGCGGGCGCTGGGTCGGGTGTAGGTACGGCGGCCGAGGTAGGTCTGCTGCGGAGGATTCGTGATCACGTCGAGGGTCTCCCAAAAGGCTGATCATGCAAACGGAGGCAGACGAACAGACAGGCAGAAGGGGCAGACAGCCGGGACCGGGCCGGGGGGCGAGCGGGCGGACGCGTCCGTGCCCGGACACGCCGCCCGCCAGCACACGAGGTCCACCCCCGTCCCGCCCGTCGGGGCGGAGGCCGTCATCCGACCGCGGCCAGCGCACCCGTCCCGGCCGGTTCCACCGGACCGAGATCAACCATGTCGACGTCATCCGGCCCGACCGCCGCAGCCACCACGTCCGCGACCCCGTCGTCGGCATCCGACGCGAGCGCGCCAGTACCGACCTCGGGGAGGTCGGCGGTGGGGGCGTGTTCTTCCAACACCCGGTGGGCCTCGGTGCGTAGCTGCGTGACCAGGGCCCGCGCCCGCTTCGAGCCGACTTTCAGCCGCTTGCGCAGCTCGTCCGAGGAGATCGGACGGCGGTGCTCCTCCCAGTAGCGGGCATCCTCCCGGCGCGCCCGCTCCAACAACGACCCGTCGAGGACCACGGTGCTCGGCCGGTCGGGAGCGCGCTGCGCAGGAACCGCCACCACCTCGGCCCGCGGGCTCTCACCTCCGGACGGCGCAGGCACGGCGGTGGGCACCGCTGCCCCACCGGTCTCTGCCGGCCGGGACGCGGACGCAGGGATCGTGACGTCCTGTGCTTCGGGGTGGAAGGTGGTGGGGTGGCGCATCGCACGCAACAGCCCTGGGCCAACTTCAGACCAACCAATAAGCAACGCCGGACCAACAGCATCGAACGCGGCTTTTCCGTAGTCCCCCGCAATCACCGGCTCAGCTACATTGAGCGCCAGTGTGACCACGCTGGAGAACACCAACAGCCGCCGAGCCGGATGCAGCAGCTCAGCCGGCGCGCCCTGCACCGCCAGCTGCCGTGTCCCCAGCAAAAGGCCCACCACGGACAAGTCGACGGCAGGGGCCACCAAGGGGGCAACCCAGACTGGCACCCCGAGACGTAGACCGAGCTGGAATACGTTGCCGAACCCGAAGGCGAACGTCAGCCCGACGACCACAACCATGATCACGGTGACGAGAGTGACCGCCACGTCCCGTCCCGCCGCCGACGGCACCACAACCGGACCGTCCACCATGGCCGTGCCCTCGGCGGCCATCAGGCACCCGCCTTGGCCAGCGCCCGCGCCGCTACCGACCGGGGCCCGTCACTGGGCGTGATAGCCGCAGGTACACGAGCCGAAACCACCAGGCTCGCCTTCGCCCGGTTTTGCGTGGATGCTGTACGAGCCTCCCCTGGGGCACATCCGTCATGTCGATCGCCGCCTCCGACTGGTGGGACCAGAGTCCCCTGCGGGGCGGGCTGCGTCGCGAGCCGCGTGACCGCGACTAGCGCCGCGTGGGCTCAGGTTGGGACGGCGGCCAGGGCGCCGGTGTGGTGGAGATGGTCCCGGGCGGCCTGGATGGCCGACGGGGTGGAGTCGAACAGGCGTCCCTGGCCGCGCAGCCGGTCCACCAGACCGACGGCGGCCACCGCTTTGGCATGCTCGGGTCGCAGCCCCGACACATACACCTTGACGCCGCGGTGTTCGAGCCGGTCGATGACGTCGCGCAGGACGAGGGCGCCGGTGCCGTCGACGGCGCTGACCCGGGACAGCCGGAGGATGAGGATCTCGACGTCGGCCACCTCGGTGAGCTCCAGCAGGAAGCGGTGGGCGGCGGCGAAGAACAGGGGGCCGTCGATACGGTAGGCGACGATGTGCTCGGCGAGTAGCGCGTGTTCGGAATCGCGATGATCGCCGGGGTCCAGCGGCACCTCCTCGACCCGCGCGGTTCGGGCGATTGCGCGCAGGGCGAGGGCGCCGGCGACCGCGAGGCCGAGGACGACGGCGATGACGAGGTCGAGCGCCAGGGTCGCCCCGGCGGTCAGCGCCATGACCAGGGCATCGGAGTGTGACGCACGGCCGAGGGTGCGCAACGAGGAGACCTCGACCATCCGCACCGCCGTGGCGAGCAGAACACCGGCGAGCGCGGCGAGCGGGATGCGCGCGACCAGGGGAGCGGCGGCGAGCATCACCCCGGCGAGGACCACGGCGTGCGCGAGGGCGGCGAGCCGGGACGAGGCACCCGAGCGGACGTTGACCGCGGTGCGGGCGATCGCGCCGGTGGCGGGCACCCCGCCGAACAGCGGGACGGCGAGGTTGGCCAGCCCTTGGCCGAACAGCTCCCGGTCGGGGTCGTGGTTCTGGCCGACGGTCATCCCGTCGGCCACACTGGCCGAGAGCAGGCTCTCCAAGGCTGCGAGCGCGGCCACGGCGACGGCGGCCGTGGCGAGCGTCGGGATCGCGGTGATGTCGAGGAAGCCGAGCGAGGGACCGGGCAGGGTGGCGGGGATTGCGCCGAGGGTCGTGACGTCCCACTCGCGGGCCGTGACGAGGGCCGTCGCGAGGGCCACGGCGAGCAGCGAGAACGGGACCGTGGGCCGCAGCCGGGCGCCGACCAGCATCGTCGCCGCGACGCCGACGGCGAGCGCGAGCGCGAGCCAGTGCGGCCGGTGGACGAAGTCGGCCACGGCCGCCCAGGCCACGCCGGTCACCCGGTCACCGTTTCGGGCGCGCACCCCCAGGGCCGAGGGAACCTGCTGAAGGAAGATCACCGCGGCGATGCCGACGGTGAATCCCTCCACCACGGGCGCCGGCACATATCGCACGGAGCGGCCGACCCGCAGGACCGCGAGCGCGAGCAGGATCATCCCGGCTAGCAGCCCGACGGTCAGCACACCAGCCGGCCCGTGCCGGTGCACGATCGGCACGAGTACGACGGTCATCGCGCCGGTCGGCCCGGACACCTGCAGGTTCGACCCGCCGAAGACCGCCGCGAGAGCACCCGCCACGATCGCCGTCACCAGCCCGGCGGCCGCGCCGAGGCCGGAGGAGACCCCGAATCCCAGCGCGAGCGGCAGCGCGACCACCGCGACGGTCATCCCCGCGAGCAGGTCACGGCCTGGCTGGCGGCGCATGCTCTCGATATCGGCCCGGCCGGGCAGGAGCCGGCCGAGTTCCAGCCGGCCGAGTGGCCTGGGCCAGCGTGACGGGGCCGTCCTTATGGGGGCGGGGCAGCGGGGTCGGGAGTCCTCGGCCTGCCCCGTCGTCGTCTCGATGCGGATCCGATCCTCCCGTATACTGGGATGAAAAATTGAAGGTTTCTTCAATTTACATACTAAAAAGTATGGAGTGGGCGAGATCTCGGACACAGCGGCCCCGTAGAGCCGTGCCGTGCGATAAAGAGCTGTTTCCCGACTCCGAAGTGTGGTAACGAACAGTTGATAAATTCTGTAACTGGCGGGGAGGTCGCCATCGGGCGCGAACGGGTCGTGGCGCTACTCACCGTGCCGGCGTGATCTCTGGGTGGGCGGTCGCCGGTACTCCGGCCAGGCCGGTACCTCGGCCGGTAGGCCTCGGCCGGAGCTGCGTGGGGTCGACGGGAGGTGGCTCGTGACGAGGCGGGTTCCGCTGTACCAGGCTAAAGCGGAGTTTTTTCGCATGCTTGGCCATCCGGTGCGAATTAGGGTGCTGGAGTTGCTGCAGGACGGGCCGATGCCGGTGCGGGATCTCCTGGCCGCGATCGAGGTGGAGTCGTCGAACCTTTCCCAACAGCTCGCGGTGCTGCGCCGGTCCGGGATCGTGACCGCGACGCGGGACGGCCCGACGGTGGTGTACGCGCTCGCGGGCGGGGACGTGGCGGAGCTGATGCGCGCGGCCCGGCGGATTCTGACCGAGATGGCGGCCGGGCAGGCCGGGCTGTTGGCCGAGTTGCGCGAAGCGGAGACAAGCTCCTCATGAGCATGAAATGTGGTGGACCGATGCCCGGGACTCCCGCAGGTGGGACTCCCGCGGAGGGGCGCCCCGCCGAGGGACCGACTGGGGGACCGGCGCGCACCGGACGGAGTCGGGCACGGGTGGAGCCGGCGTGACGCCTCCTGGTCCGGCCGGTCCGGCCGGTTCAGCCGGGGTCAACCCCGCCTACAGCGTCACGGTCCGCGTCCCGCACCGGGCCACGATGATCATCGAGGCGGTCGTCGCCGCAGCCCCCGG
>NZ_CDWWXB010000073.1:14037-15670 GCF_977971855.1 Frankia sp. CoWAU3
CCCGGGGGCGGCCGGCGGATCACGTTGGATGCCGACAGCGGGTCCACATTGACCTGGCTGGTCCGGGCGCTACGGGAGCGGCTGGGTGCCGACCTGTTGCAGACCGAGGATCCCGTCTTCACCGTCGCGTCAACCGGCAAACTCGCCCAGTGTCTCCGCGCGTCGGTCACGACCGGTCACGATCTTGCGTTGTTGGACGCTGACGCCGACCGCCGCGTCATCAGCCATCTGGCCATGCACCCGACGCACACCGACCGGTTCACCGGCCGGCCACGCCGAGTGGCGCTGCTCACCGACGGCAGCGCCGTCTTGGACTTTGAGCCGCTGGCCGCCGAGGCGGCCCTGCCAGCGGTCGAGTCCCAGGCGGTCCACCTACACCGGGCGACCGGGTTCGACGTCATCCCCATGCCGATCGCCGCCCGTACCGCCGCCGAGCTCGCCGCGGCGATCGGCATGATCGCTCCGGGATTCGCCGCCACCGTCCTGGTCCACACGCATGTCCGCCGCATCGACGCCGCCCGCGCCGCGCTGCGGTCCGCCGCCCCGCATCTGCTGCTCGACACCGTCAACGACGGTCTCGCCGTCGCAGCCGCGGCCGCGGTCCTCAACCATCTCCGGGCGCGTGACATCGCGCCGGGGCGGGCCCGCGTCGCCGTCGTGGACCCGGCTCGGGGCGGCGATCTCGCCGGCTTACTGATCGGTGTCGGCCTCCACGAGATCACCCTCTACGATCCGGTCGACTACGGCATCCAGCCGCTGCACCTGCTCGCCCCCGAACTCGATCTGATCGTCGACCTGATCGGCTTGGCGGCGCCGCCCAAGGGCGTTCCTGTCCTGCGGATCCGCCCGGAGACGCCCCCTCCGCTGGCCCGCGCCACCTCGGGCCCGCGTCCGCTGCACGCGCTGCCCGGACTGCTGCGGGCGGTCGTCACCACTCGCCGCCCGGTCACCCCCGCTGCCCGCCTCGCCGCCGTGCACGCCCTCGTCGGTCAGACGCCGCCCGGCAGCGTGCTGCCTCCCCTCGACCATCCACGGCTCGCCCCCGCCGTTGCCGCGGCAGCCACCCACGCCCTCACCGCGCAGGAGTAGCTCACCGCGCTCCCGGCGGAGGTGGTCGCCTGGAGGTGGTCACCTGGTAGGGGGTGGTGGGGCCCGCCACTGCCAGGCCCACCGACAGGTCCGCTGCCAGGCCCATCGGCGAATCCCGGCGGATGATCGTCCGTTGGGAGGGCCGTTCCTCCTGAACGGGATGAACGGGGTGCGTTGTCATGGGCGGCACTCTCCCACCGGCATTGCGGATGCGGAAGTACGGCGGCCCCGGTCCGATCTTTGCGGCATATCATTCAAAAATACCCTAAAGGGCCATACGGCCATATTCCAGCAATGCACCACCCTGCTTCTTCGGCCTGCCGGGAAGCCCGAGCCGGACCGACATGGCCGAGGAACCGACATGGCCGAGGAGATGACACCGGGCCGAGAGCGCTCGTGCGTCCGACGCCGGCCGGCCCGGCGCGGGGGGAGTTCCACGTCGCGGGTGGCCTGGTCACGTTGGGAAGGGGATACGAACGCCACTTCGCGTGACCAGTCATCCGAAGGTAAGTGTTCGGTGAACCGGTGGGATGTTGACTGGGTA
>NZ_CDWWXB010000074.1:0-4450 GCF_977971855.1 Frankia sp. CoWAU3
GAAGACAGGGCTAGCGGCCCCCTCCAGCCGGGACCCGGGTACCGGCTCGGGTACGGGCTCGGCTACCGGCCACGCGGCCGTGCGGGCGGGCCGGCTCCGAGACGGCGGCAGCGTCGCCGGCATCCGGCCCATCGACTTCAGGGCTCCCCCACCGGCCCTGTCCCGGCGGGTCCGCTCGTGGCCGGCCGGAGGCAGCGCCCGGTGACATCCGGTCCGGGGCGCGCCGGGGTTCCCCGGCGGTCCGTGGGCCGTCGTCCCTGATCGCGTGCTGGTACCCGGTGAAGCTGACCTCGTCCAGTAGCCCGGAACCCGGCCGAAGTCCGGAACCCGGCCGACCGCCTCCCCGGGAGAAGCCGTCCGGGTCCGGAAGAGATCCCCGGTCCAGCCCGGACGGCGCGCGCGGGTCCGGGGGAGACGAGGAATACGCGGGTCGGTGCCGGGGGGCATCGACCCCACCCGGCGGGGAGACACCCGCGCCGCGTGGGTCGGGCCAACCGCCGCGATGGGCGGGCCGCTGCGCCGGCTCGGGCCGCTCCCCGGGCGGGACTGGCCCGCCCGGGGACCGCCAGGCCGAGGCCGGCCGATCAACCTGCGCGGGCGTCACTGTATGAGATTGTACGATATCGTACGGTATGGGATCGTCCCCGTACGCCGGTCCGTCGAACGTCGGCGCGGCGGCTCGCGACGAGTGGCGGGGCTCGGGCCTCCTGGCGGATCTCGTCGCCAGCGTGCTGAACGCGACGATCCGGCCCTCGGACGGCTGGCGGCGCCGGGGCGCGGCGGTTCCCTCAGCTGCCGGACCCGACCGGGGAGCGGCCCGAGCCGCGTTGGCAGGGAGGTCACGCACGGGGTCCGAGAAGTTCCGCGCCGGGTCGTGAACCGGACCGGCGGGCGGGCCGGGATCGGCGCCATCGCCCACCCGACCATGGTCCACCCGACCATGGTCCACCCGACCATGGTCCACCCGACCATGGTCCACCCGACCATGGTTCAGTCGCGGCTGCGCGCGCGTGCCACCGTGCGAGTTCCTGCCCTCAGCGACCATCACCCGCCCCTTCCCGCCCCCGGCGCCTGGGCGCCACGTCACCGCACCATCCACCGACGACGCGAACAACGCCGACAATCACCACCCTACGGAGGTGACCCGGGACAACCCCGACACCGACCACGGTCATATATCGCAATCTACCCCAGAGTAGTCCTGCCAACACGAATCAGAACAGTCGGCCCATCGGTTATCACATCACTTTTCGGTGTTCCATCAGGACATTCCGCCCGGAGCCGGGCCGGGCCGGGCTAACGCTTCTTGACCCGGCACACCCGTTCGAGGATGAGGCCCCCGGTCAACAGCACCATCGCCGCAGCCAACCCGAGACCCGCGGTGAGCGCGTCGCCGCCCGCGGTCGGGAACTCCCCCGTGCGGGGCATGGTGTAGCCGAACACACCCGCCCAGATGCCGGCAAGCGCCGCTCCGACGACGGAGCTCGCCTTGGCCAACGCGGCGAGCCGGGCGACGGTGAGCGGGAGGATCGGCCGCGTTCCCCGCCGCCCCTCCAGCCGGCGACGGGTCAGGGATGCGACCTGGAGCTCGATGGCACCGATCATGAGAACCGACACCGACGCTGTTCGCGGCAGCGTGGGAATCGATCGGTACGCCCACCACAGCAGCAGGTACCCGAGTACCCCGAACGCCACCGCGACCGCGATGAGATCACGCGCCCGGGTCGGTCTCACCTGGCCGCCTCTTCGGCGTCACTGCCGTCGACGGCGGGATCGGTGACGGCACCGGCCCCCGGATCCGCCTCGACCACGGGATCCGGCAGCGACCACGGGGTCCGGCGCAGACCGGCCGGGTGCTTCCCCGCGGCCATCCGGGCGACCAGATCGGCGACCCGCCCGTGCCCGGGCAGCGTCGCCTCGGGATCAACGTCCAGCCAGGGCACGCAGACGAAGGCCCGCAGATGTGCTCGGGGATGCGGCACGAGGATCTCGGGGTCATCACTGCGCAGGTCACCGATCGCGATGACATCGACGTCGAGCGTTCGCGGGCCCCACCGGACGGCCCGGACCCGCGCGGCCCGTTCCTCCACCTCGCGGACGACCTCGAGCAGATCACGCGGGGGTGCCGGGCGCACCAGGACGACGGCGTTCAGGTAGTCGTCCTGCTCGGGTCCACCGACGGGTGCCGTCTCGTACACCGGTGAGCCGGCGAGCACCCCCAGCGCGCGGTCGAGCCGGTGGACGGCGGCGGACAGCCGGCCCAGACGATCGCCGAGGTTGGACCCGAGCGACAGCACCGCATGGTCCGGCCGGGTCATCATCCGGTCACCCGCCATCGGTGGCGACCCCCGCAGCCGCGTCCGGCGCGGTCACCGACTCGCCGCCGTCGACCCGGTTGCGGACGATCGTCACCGCGACATCGGCGAACGGAAGCGCGATCGGGGCCGCGGGCTTGTGGACAGTCACCTCGGCCCGCATCACCCGACCGTCCCGCAGACAGGCGCGGACGAGTCGATCGGCGAGGGTCTCAATCAGATTCACGGGTTCTCCGGTGACGATCCCGGCAAGGGTCTCGGCAAGCTCGCCGTAGTGCACGGTGCGGGTCACGTCGTCGTGGAACGCCGCCGAAGAGAGGTCGAGCCACAGCGTGGCATCGACGACGAACTCCTGGCCAAGATCCCGTTCCGCCGCCAGAACCCCGTGGTAGCCGCGAGCCCGCAGCCCCGACAGGGTGATCCGGTCGAGCGACGTGGCCCTCGATTGGGAGGCGACCTCCGCTGCGGAGCCCGTCACCGCGGAGCCCACGGAACCTCCCGATCTTCCACGCGGCCGGGATCCACGGCCCGGCCGGGATCGGCCTCGGGTCCGTCCCCGCGCCGGTCACTATCGTCCCGCCAGGCGCGCACGACCCGCACGGCGTCGGCGGCCGGCCGGACGGCGTGCACCCGCACGCCCCACACCCCGGCCGCGGCCAGCAACGCGGTGGTCGCCTGGGTGGCGTCGTCCCGGTCGGCAACCGGCCGGGACGGGCCGTTCGCGTCCGCCAGTACCGAGCCGAGAAACGACTTGCGGGACGTGCCGACGAGCAGCGGCCGGCCGAGCGTGACGAAGGCGTCGATGTGGCGCAGAAGCGTCCAGTTGTGCCGGGCGGTCTTGGCGAAGCCGATGCCGGGGTCGAGGATGACCCGATCCTCGGCGATCCCGGCGGCCAGCACGGCCCCGAGCCGGTCCACGAGCTCCGCGACCACCTCCGCGACCACGTCGCGGTACACCGCCCGGGACGCCATGTCCGCACTGGTCCCCCGCCCATGCATCAGCACGTAGTGCACGCCACGGTCGGCGACGAGACCGAGCAGATCGGGATCGGCGCCGCCGGACACGTCGTTGACGAGCACCGCCCCGGCGTCGACCGCGGCGGCGGCCACAGCGGCACGGCTGGTGTCGACGCTGACCCGGACGCCCGCGGCGGCGAGCTCGGCCACCACCGGAAGCACGCGACGCATCTCCTCGGCGGCGATGACCCGAGACGCGCCCGGTCGGGTCGACTCGCCACCGACGTCGACGAGATCCGCCCCGTCGTCGGCCATCCGCAGCCCGGCCCGGACCGCGTCCAGCGGATCGAGGTAGGTACCGCCGTCCGAGAACGAGTCCGGCGTGACGTTGACGACGCCCATCACCCTGGTCAGGCCGCCCGGCAGGAGGAGTTCCTCGACGGTCCCGCTCATGGGAGACCTCCACCGGACGTCGCATCCAGCGGCGCACGGCGGTAGGTGTAGCGGTAGACCGGCCGGAAACCAAGATCGGCGTACAGGCCCCGCGCCGCGGCGCTGACCTCTTCGACCTGCAGATACGCATGAGTGGCGCCTCTGCCCGCAGCCCACTCGGCGAGTGCCGCGATAACCCGGCGGGCCGCGCCCCGGCCACGGGCCACGGGCAGGGTGGCCATGCTGTAGACACCCAGCCAACGGTCGTCCGCGATGCCGCGTCCGACCGCCGCCGGCATGCCGTCCACGGTCAGGGTGATGTAGATGGTGGGCAGCCGCAGCGCCGAGAGCACCGCGAGCGTGCCGGGCCGCTGCGCGTTGAACGTCGTCAGCACCTGGCCGGCGACATCCAGCCACTCATCCGCCGGCGTGGTGGTGACGGTCATCCCCACCGAGCCGGCAGCCGCCGGTGCCCGGTCGGCACCACGCACAAGGCCGGCGAGAGGCGCCGTGCAGACGTCGGTAGGACCGGTGTCGTCGTACCCGGCGGCGTCGAGGACCGCGCCGAGCCCGGTCGGCCGGGAGAAGGGTGTCAGCTGGAAGGTCGGCGGCAGACCGGCGGCGGTGTAGAAATCCCGCACCGTGGCAAGCGCCGCGGCGAGGTCGGGCACGTCGCCGCGGGCCCAGACCGAGTTGCCTCGCCGGGACGATCCGGCGGACTCGCGCAGCACCCACCCGGCCTGTTC
>NZ_CDWWXB010000074.1:4741-6269 GCF_977971855.1 Frankia sp. CoWAU3
ATCGAGCTCACGGGCCAGGGACGCGTCGGCGGACGGCAGGTTCGTCCGCGGCCCGACCAGCGGATCGGCGGGACACCGCGCCACGCGGTCATCAGGCACGGCGCGCCGACCACGGCCGGCCTGGTCGACACCAGCTGCGCGACCTGCCGGCCGGAAAGCACGTCGGGGGGCCATCGACCACGATACCGAGGCTACCGATCCGAACGCAGGGATGGACGACCCGAGCGCGGGGATGGACGCCTGCGCCGATCGGACCAACATCGGGCCCCCCAGCTTCACCTTTTCGGTAATCATGACAAGGTGTCATGATTACAAAGCTATTGCCGCCTCGTTCCCGTTCTGGAGTGAACCGGCGGCGGGCCGCATCCCGGCCTCCCTCGGCTCGTCGCCCGGGACCCTCCCGGGCCGGGGCGATGATCCACAAGCCTGCGCCGCGCGATCCTGTCGGTCCTGCCAGCGCCCCCCTTCCTCATCCCGCCACCGCCGACCGGCGAGCTCCACCGCCGCATCGCACCGCCGCCGGCTTGCCCGCCGAACATGATCGGCAAAGGAAACCTCCGGGTAACACCACGCAGAGCCACGATGACAGAAACTTTGCGCACCAGTAATCATCACCCTCCGGCGCAGCCTCCCTCCTACTATTGACAAAGCGAGACACAGGCCAGAACGACCAGAACGACCAGAACGACCAGAACGACCGGCCGGCGGCAGCGAGACCGTCGTACGACCGCCGGGAGACTTCGGCCGTTGATCGCTGGATCCGGCCGGACCGCCGTCAGGGAGGATGGCGGTCGCGGCACCGATGCGGGCGCGTGGTCTCACTGTGCGCCCCCGGTCGGTCGCTTCTCGCGGTGGGCTCTACCCCCACTACCTTGTCGTCACGGTCACGACCGTGGTGCTGTCTGAAGGAAGGACGCGCGGCATGCCGCAGTCGAGCGGATCTTCACCGACGCGCGGGCCCGACCCCGGTGCCTGGGTCCCGACGAGCCGGGCGGCCCCTCTCCCACCCTGGTGGGCGACCACCGAGTCGATCGTCATCCCGCCGGCGCGCACCCCTCCGGACGACCGCCCCGAGGACTACGAGCCGGCGCCACCGCCCCAGCCTTCGATGACGAAAGCCGCAACAAGCCCCACCGATGTGTCGCCGGCACCCGCGGGCACGCCATCCTTCGGCACTGTGAGCGAAGCACCATTCGGCACTGTGAGCGGAGCGATCCCGGCGCAGCCGACACCGTTGTCGGCCCCCCACACCACACGCCTTGGCGCTCCGGCCCCCGGTGCCTCGGACCGCAGGCAGTTCCATCGCTATGCGGGAGCGGCGGTCATGACCGCAATCCTCGCCGAGGGACAGATCATGGAGGTCTCGGACGTCCTCGCGGCCAGTCCGATCCAGCTCGCCCTGGAACGCGCCGACGATCTGCTCGACGACCTCCTCGACGCGCACGAGGCGACCCCACCCGCGCACATCCTGGCCCAGACCGAGCGGTTGCGCCGCGGCCTGGAGCGACTCAGCCGGCGGTCCATCCCC
>NZ_CDWWXB010000074.1:6568-8899 GCF_977971855.1 Frankia sp. CoWAU3
GCGACGTGCTGCGGGGGCGGGTCGCCGTGCTGGGTGCGGATGCGGCCTTCAAACTCGGTGACATCGAGACCGCGCGGTCGCTGACGTCGCTCGGGTTCCAGGCGGGGCGCTCGGTGGGTGAGGGTGCGCTTCGCGGCTCGGCCCGGGAAGTCGCGGCCGTCAACGAGTTCTACGCCGGCCGGCCCGACGAGGCGCTCCGCCTTGCCCGGGACGGGCTGACCCACGTCAGTGGCGGTGCCGTGCGGGCCCGACTTGTCTGCCAGGAGGCGCGTGCCCTCGCCGCCCTCGGTGACGTGCGGGGCGCGGCCCAGGCCCTGGACCGGGCGTACGACCTGGCGGACGCCATCCCGGCGGACCAGTGGGGCCGTCCCGGTCCGAGTTTCGACCAGTTCAATCCGGTCGAGGTGCCCTACAACGCCACGACGGCCCTGTGTCTACTCGGCCGACCACAGGCCGCCCAGGAACACGCGGATCTCGCCCTGCCGAAGCTGGACGGGATGAACGCCCCGGGATTCCGGTCGGTGATCCGCCTCGATCTCGCCCTGGCGCTGGCCCGGCAGGGTCGCCTGGAACTCGACCAGGTCTGCGCACTGGCCACCGAGGCGATCCAGATCTCCTGGGGGCGAACCGTGGCCTCCGTCTCGGGACGCGCGGATCAGCTGCTCGCGGCCACCCGGCCGCACAGCGAGGTGCGCCAGGTGCGGGACCTCGCGGTACTCATCCGGGAGTGGCAACGCTCCGCGGCGCGGCAGCGGCCCGGCGGGCGCGCGGTTCCCGTGCCGAGCTCGCCGGTCTGACGCCGGCCACCGTACGAGGACCGTGCGAGGGCGCAGTGGCCGACGGCGCGCACCCTCCGGCGGGCTCGCCGGAGGGTGCGCGGTTCACCGCGGAGCGGACCCGCCGCGCCCTCGGTGCGATCTGCGCCAAGGCCGGCCTGGACGACTCGGATGCCATGATGATCAAGAGAACCGTGAACGCGGTGTACCGGCTGCCACGGGCCGGTGCGGTTGTCCGGATCACCGGATCGGCCGCGATGGCGCATCGGGTGAACAAGGTGGTCCGGGTGGCCCGCTGGCTGGCGGAGAACCACGTCCCGGCCGTCCGGCTGCTCCCCGGCGTGCCGGCCCCGGTCACGGCGGCCGGCTTCCTCGCGACGGTCTGGGCCGACGCGACGCCACCCGGCACCCCGCCCGGCGGTCCGGCGCCGGACACCGCGGAGCTGGCCGGCGCGCTGCGCGGTCTGCACACCCTGGCGCCGCCGGAACCGCCGCTGCCATGCTGGGATCCCCTCGACGACGTCCGCCGGCGATTATCCGACGCCGAGGCGCTCCCCGAGCCCGACCGCCGTTTCCTGGAGAAGATGACCGGCCGGATCGCGGCGGCTCTGCCCACCATCCGCTACGCGCTGCCGCGGGTCGTCATACATGGGGACGCGCATCTGGCGAACCTCGTGCGGGCCGCGGACGGCCGCGCGCTGCTCTGCGACTTCGACGCCACCTGCCTGGGGCCGGCGGAATGGGACCTGATTCCTGTGGCGGTCGGCCGGCTACGCTTCGGTCATGATCCTCAGGCCCACCTCGATCTGGCCCGGGGCTACGACTTCGACGTCACCACCTGGGACGGGTTCGCCGTCCTGCGGGCGGTCCGGGAACTGAAGCTGGTGACGAGCGTGGTGCCGATCCTGGGGAGCAGCGCGACGGTGGCCGCCCAGTTCCGGGTCAGGATCGACAGCCTGCGCTCCGGCGACACCGGCGTCCGCTGGTCCCCCTACCGTTGACGCCTCCCTCATCACCCTCGCTGTCAGGGCCCCCGGGGAGGAGACGCCCCGGGGCCGGCACCACACGAGGCACACCGTTTCCACCGGCCGGGCCGTGCGGTCCACGGAACCACATGTCATTCTGGTCAGACCTGTCGGGCCGGTCCGGCGGGTCACGTCCACGTGCCGGACGCTCGGCTCCGAACGCGGGCTACCGGGGACCGCTGTCCTGGGCGTGGTCGTCAGATCACCCCGGCCTCATGGCTTGGGTCGCCCAAACGGAGGGGAGGCCCTTGAACACGACGGAGGGAATGCCCGCCCCGGGGATCAACCAGGTGGTGTGCTGCCCGGAGAACAATCATGAACGATGATCCTCGGGAGATCGGCGCCATCCGGGCCGGCGATGCCGGAGATCGGGACCCCGCGAATCCCGGGCCGTGGGAGCGTGGCGGGCGCGTCGGGTCCCCGCCGCCGACCACCGAGCAGCCGTCCCGTTCGGCGAGCCGACTGCCGGCAGTGACGGACACCGGCCGGTCGTCTCCCGACCGGTCGTCCCCCGACCGAGCCGACCCGGA
>NZ_CDWWXB010000074.1:9241-13704 GCF_977971855.1 Frankia sp. CoWAU3
TCCGTCTTCCGGCCGGGCACTGCCGCCCCGGCGGCGTCCCCTGCCGTCTCCGATACCTGGCCGTCGATGCGCCGCGTTGATCCGATGTCGGCCACGGGCTCCGAGGCAGCGGGTTCCTACCCGGCGGGCCCGGCTGGCTGGACCGATCGGGGCACGCCCGGGTCCGCGGCCATGAACCGTCGAGGCACGGAGAGTGCCAACGGCAACGGCAGGATGCTGCCAATCGAGACCCGCACCTTCGATCCGCTGCTCGACCAGTTCCCCCCGAATCCGGGCGGGGCGTTCGGTCAGGCGTACCCGCCGCCCCCACCGGGGGAGACCCGGGCCTGGCGGGGCGATCCGCTGAACCCGCCGCCGCTGAACCCGCCACCGTCCGACCCGTACGCCCAGTCCCCGCCACCGGGCCCGCCGCTGAACCCGCCACCGGCCGACCCGTACGCCCAGTCCCCGCCACCGGCCCCGCGGGACGAGCGCCATGATCCGTGGCGGAGCACGCCGCCGGTGGCGGCGGCGTGCTCGTCCGCTCTGGAGGAGACCGCCGCGATGAGACGGGCGGACTTCGACTCCGCCGCTCCCCGGCCGTACGGCGAGATGGATGGGCGATACGAGACCTATCGACCGTCGACCGAGTATCCCGCGCCGCCGCCCGACCGGTCGAGAACCGGAAGTAAGGCAGCCGGCGGCCCGTACACCGGCCCGGCCCGCACGCCCACCGAAGCCGGCCGCATCCCCTCCTGGCTACGCGATCCCGAGCCGGCCGGGTCGCCCGGCGGACCGGCCGGGACCGGGCGGCACCGCGATCCGAACCGCGGCGATCAGGCCCACGGCGGCCGGGCCCACGACGAATCGTTCCGGACGGAGCACGACCCATCGGCCGCGGCCGGCCGGCGTCGGGCCGGTGGCCCGGTGGGACCGGGTTCCCGGGAGACGGGAAACGGCCGGGCGGGGCTCGCCACCAGCGCACTGCTGCCCGCTCCCCCGGAGACGGCGTCCCGCGGCTGGCGCAGGCTCGTGTACCAGGTCTCGGCGGGCGCGGTGAACCCCGGTCCGTCCCCCGACGAGGTTCGCGACCGCCGGCTCCTCGCGCGCATCCGGAACCCGCTGCACGACTGTCACCGCATCGCGGTGATGTCCCTCAAGGGCGGCGTCGGCAAGACCACGACGACGGTGGCGGTCGGTTCCACGCTGGCCGGCCTGCGCGATGACCGGGTGGTGGCGATCGACGCGAATCCGGACCGTGGCACCCTGGGTTCCAGGGTGCCACGCACCTCCGCGCACACGGTGCGCGAACTGCTGGAGGACGCTCCGCGTCTGCACCGGTACGTGGACGTCCGCAGGTACCTGTCACAGGCCGACTCGAGGCTGGAGGTGCTGGCGTCGGCCAACGATCCGGAGCTGTCGGACACCTTCGGGGACGCCGACTACCGGGCAGTCGACGATCTACTGCAACGGCACTACTCGATCCTGTTGACCGATTGTGGGACGGGCATCCTGCACAGTGCGATGCATGGGGTGCTGGAGCTGGCCGACACGCTGGTGATCGTGAGCAGCGCCAGCGCCGACGGCGGGTCCAGCGCGAGCGCCACCCTCGACTGGTTGGACGCGCACGGCTACTCCGACCATGTCCGCGAGGCGGTCGCCGTGATCTCGATGTTCCCCGTCCAGGGCGAGCGGGTCGACGTCGACACGCTGGAACGGCATTTTGAAGCCCGGACGCGACGGGTGGTCCGGGTCCCGTTCGACCCGCATCTGGCCGACGGGGGACGGATCGTGCTGTCGAGCCTGAAACGGGAGACGCGGGCGGCCTATCGGGAGATCGCCGGCGCGGTAGCCGAACGCTTCGGCGAGGAACGCCGCAGCTACCCGGGCGGCTGACGCCGCTGACACCGCCGGCTGCCTCAGCAGTTCAGCAGCTCAGCGCCGCCACCGCCGCCCGCACGCCGGGACGACGCAGTTGCCGGGCGATGGTGGTCCGTCCCTCGATGAGCCGGGTGAACAGCCCGAAGGTGCCCGGAGCCGCCATGACCGTGTGCATCGCGCCCGGCCGGCGGGTGAACGCGGCCAAGACCTCTCGTCCCGCCGCCATCTCGGGGCCCAGGATCGCCTCGACGCGCGCGGGATAGGCCGCCAAGGCGTCGAGCGCCGTGACGCCCGGGCCAGTCCGCCTTGTATCCGTGACCCCCCCGGCCCGGGTCACGCCCGCCCTCGCGCGACCGACGCCCCCACTCGCCGCGGCGGCAGCCTCCCCGGCGAGCCGACCCGACCGTAATGCGAACGAGATGCCTTCGCGTGTCCACGGATCCAGGAGCCCGGCCGCGTCCCCCGCGACCAACACCCGGCCTCGCCGCAGCGGGGAGCCGACGGCCCGCACCCGGGTGAGATGTCCGGAGTCATGCTGGCGCGGCAGGTCGGTGAGCCCGAGCCGGTCGACGAACCGGGTGTAATAGGCGCGCAGCGCGGCGCCCTCGGCACGATCACCGATCACGCCGACCGTGAGCACCCGTCCCTTGGGGAACACCCACCCGTAGGAACCCGGCACCGGCCCCCAGTCGATGAGCATGCGTCCGGCCCATCGCGCGGCGCGCGCCGGGTCGGCGACAAACTCGCCCTCCAGGCCGACGTCGACCTGGTCACAGCGGACACCGACATAGGTGCCGCAACGACCCGAGGTGCCGTCCGCACCCACCACCACCCGGGCGCGCAGGTCCGCCCCCGCACGCAGACGCACGGTCACCCAACCGTCGTCCTGATCCCCGGTGTCCTCGGCGATCCCGGTCCCGCCCGGCCCGCTCTCGGTCAGCCCCACCACGTGCGCACCGGTCCGCACGGCCGCGCCGGCCGCGACCGCCGCGGCCAGGAGAGCGGCGTCCAGATCGGATCGCATCACCATCGACATCCAGGGACGGCCGCCGGACCGGCCGCGGGTGACCTCGAAGCGGCCGTCCCAGGTCATCGTCAGGGAGCTGACGCTGGCTCGAACCAGACCGGTCAGTTCGATGCCGAGATGATCCGCCGAAAGGCCGACCAGGCCGCCACCGCAGGTCTTGTAACGAGGTACCGCCGAGCGTTCGAGCACGCACACCCGGGCCCCGGCGTTCGCCGCCGCCCGCGCCGCGCTGCCACCGGCCGGACCCGCCCCGACGACAATGACGTCAAAGGTGTTCTCCGGGTCGTCAACCCTGCTCACAGCGCTCCATCCTCCCGACACCGCATCCCGCCCAGGCACCGCAGTCTGCCCAGGCACCGCAGTCTGCGCAGGCAGCGCGGTCTGCGCCGATGCCGTCAGCGCAGGGTGAGGCTGCGTCCAACAAGACCCGCCCGCACCCGGCGTTCGTGCGCGGTCAGTGCCGTGGTGTCGGCCAGGGCCCTTTGGTAGGCCACCCGCAGCGCGGCGGCCGGCTCCTCACAGCTACCCGCCTCGCTTCCGGGCGCGAGATCCCAGACGGGCACGACGAGCCCGGCGGCGCGGAAGAACCCGATGAACCTGGAGCCCTCCCCCACCGTGAGACGTTCGGCCGCGGCCAGGCGAGCCAGCGCATCCAGCAACGCCTCCTCGGTGGGGGCGACGTCGGCGCCCGCGCCGATGGGAGCGACCACCTCGGCCTCGGAGTCGGTGCCCGCCGCAGCACCCGCCGCACCCGGCCAGGCCAGCGGAAGCGCCCACCGCAGGTGCCAGCGGTCACCGGGATGGCACCAGTAGGCGGCCGGCACCGAGGTGAGCCGTACGGTGGGCACCACGGTGGCGTTGGCGCGCTCCAGCATCACCGCCACCTCCTGGTTCGGACCGCTCTCCTCGTCGGACGGTGGCAGCCACCATCCGAATCCAGAATGAACGGTGATGTCCAGGGGCGCCGGGTCCAGCAGGTCGGTGAGCCGGGGCAACCCGGCGAGTCCCGCGGGCAGTTGTTCCACGAGACGCGGCGCGGAGGCGGGCGGGATGTCGATCACACTCCCCGACTCGGCGGCGAGTGCGGCGAGCAGGGCACCGGCGACGTCCCGCGATACGTCCAGACCCGGAAGGGCGATCTGCAGGGCGACCAGGATTTCGCCGTCCTCGCGCACCAGGGCGGGGGCGGCCTGCGGCAGCATCGTGCAGAGCGTGATGCGCCGGTCGGCGTGCTCGGGATGGTCGGCGAGGTAGGCCGCCGCCAGGGCCAGCGGCGCGGTGGCGCTGGGCACCAGCTCCCGCAGGGCGACCAGGTCCGGCTCGTCGCGGCGGCCCGCGAACGGGCGCAGCACGGGAGCCTGCCGGTTCCGCTCGCCGTGGCACGCCTTGTAACGACGGCCCGACCCGCAGGGACAGGGTTCCCGCGGTCCAACGGCGGGGATGGCACCATCGGATCCGTGGACGGACGAGCGGCGACGGCTCCGTGCGGCTCCCCCGCCAGAGCCGGGCGTGGCGACTCGTGCCGGGCGGGTGCCGGGACGCTGGGGTGCGGGTCGGCGAGCGATCACGACCTCCT
>NZ_CDWWXB010000074.1:14137-15777 GCF_977971855.1 Frankia sp. CoWAU3
CAATGGGCACGATGAACACAGCCGTTCGGCGAACGGGCGCTGGCGGGACTGATGGCGAGCATCATCAACGCTCGTCCGCAAGCCACCGTCACCGTGGCGACACATCCAGGAGGGCGACGCCGCGGGAACCGGTGAAAGGCCAATCGGCATACGGCGCCCGCGGCATTCATCTCGATATAGGGGGGATCGGTGGCGAAGGTCGTCGTCGCCGGCGGGGGCATTGCTGGGATCGCCTGCGCCAGCGCACTGCTAGCCGAGGGAATCACCGTGGATGTCCGTGACCGGGGCCGCGTGATCGGCGGACGGATGGCCTCACGGTGGATAGACGGGCGCATCGTGGACTCCGGCGCGTCGTACTTCACCGCCACCTCACCGGAGTTCCGCGAAGTCGTGGACGATTGGTTCATCCGTGGCCTGGTACGCCCCTGGACGCACCGAATGTCGGTAATCAGTGGGCCGACCGCCACCCTGGCCGAGCCGCGTTCCGGCCCGCTGCGGTACGCCGCCCCGCGCGGGCTGCGTTCCCTGGTCGCCGACCTCGCGTCCCGGGCCGGGGTACAGGTCACACAGTCCACACCGATCCGCCGGGTCACCCCGGGTCCCCGCGTCGACGACGAGGCCGCCGACGCGGTGGTCCTCGCGATGCCCGACCCGCAGGCACTGCGCCATCTCGACCCGGCCTGCGCCGAGGAGCGGACGCAGCTCGCCGGCCGACCCTGGTCGCCGGTGCTGGCGCTGCTCGCCGGCTGGCCCTACCGGTGCTGGGCACCGATCGACGGAGCCTTCGTCCACGACGACGATACGATTACCTGGATCGCTGACGACGGTCGTCGCCGAGGTGACAATGCCGCCGTCCTGGTCGCCCACTCGACGCCGGATTTCGCGCGGCCGCGGCTGGCCGACCCCGCAGCGGCCGGGCCTGATCTCGTCGCGGCGCTACGGCGCCTGCTCACCATCACGATGCAACCCAGTTGGACGTATGTGCAAAAGTGGACCTTCGCTCGCCCGGACCGTCCGCACGAACAGCCGTACTACCTGTCCAGCAGTGGGATCGGGCTCGCCGGCGACGGCTGGGGAACACCGAAGATCGAGAATGCCTGGCGCTCGGGCACCGAGCTGGGCCGGGCCCTTGCCGCCCGATTGAGATAACCGATTGCGACAACCTATCGCAATAACCGATTACGATGACCGATGACATGTGACCGGATCGAGCCTGCGTCGGCGTAGGTCGTTCGGTTGACGATGCGTGACGCGGGTACACCCTCCGACATGGAGATCAAAGTAAGCCTGTCGTTGCCCCACGATGAGATCTCCATACCCGTGATTCGACGTATCTGTACGCAGTCCCTGAAGGTCCTGGGCGTCAATCAAGAATGCATTGACGATGTTGAAATCGCCTTGACCGAAGCGTGCGACAACGTTCTTCTACATGCCCATGCCGGCGACGAGTACGAGGTTTTGGTGGGAGTGGACAACGAAGTCGCTGTCATCGAGGTGAGCGATCGCGGCGACGGTTTCGACAGCGCGGATGAGCTCGATCGGACAGCCCGCCAGAATGGCGATTCCCCCAGGCCAGATAATGTTCCCGAGCAAGGCCGCGGCATCTTTCTCATGCGCGCTCTGATGGACCGGGTGCAGTT